>CAILUF010000032.1 GCA_903837365.1 uncultured Alphaproteobacteria bacterium
ATAAATAAAACTAATTAAATTATAAGATCTAATAAAAAATAATTATTTATAAGCATGTTTAAACATATTTTATTTATTGGTTGTGGAAATATGGGTTCAGCTTTGCTTAATCAATTTCTCAGTAATAACGCTTTTCTTGCTGAGCAAATTAGAGTGGTTAAGCCTAGCTCAAATAATCTGGTCAATGGAATTTCATATCATCAAAATTTTCAACAATTGCCAAGTGATTATAAAGCTGATCTAGTTTTTATTTGTGTTAAACCGCAAAATAGTGAATTAGTTTTATCAGAATTTTCGCAATTAAAAATTTATGATAAAAATACAATATTTATTTCAATTTTAGCGGGGAAAAAAACTAGTTTTTTTCAAAAAATATTTTCCAAAAAAACTAAAATTATCCGCATAATGCCAAATATTTTGATTCAAGAGAATCAAGGGATCATACCTTATTTTACCTCTAAAACAATCTCAAAAATTGAAGATGAATATTTTCAAATTTTATTTAGTAATTTTGCTCTTTATTTTGCAATCGATGATGAAAAACTATTTCATGCTCTTACGGCAATTTTTGCATCTGGTCCAGCCTATATTTTCCTTATTGCTGAAATTTTAGTAAATATCACTACCAACCAAAAAATAAAAAAAGATTTAGCAATTAGTTTAGTTAAAAAATTAATTTACGGTAGCGCATTATCGATTAATAATTCAAATGATTTTCAAACTTTACGAAGCAAGGTTACCAGTTCAAAAGGAACTACCGCATCAGCTCTTGACTACTTAAATAAAAATAATTCACTACAAAAATTATTGCAAAATGCAATTTCACGAGCGATAAAAACATCCAAGCAATTAACATAAATTTATCAATTTATCTTCACCATCTTATGGAAAATATTACTGAAATTATTAAAATTTATACCGATGGTGCATGCTCTGGGAATCCCGGTAGAGGTGGTTGGGGAGCGGTAATGCTTTATAAAAATCATAAAAAAGAAATTAGTGGCGCAAACAAGGATACCACTAATAACCGTATGGAATTAACCGCGGTAATTGAAGCTTTAAAAAATGTTAAAAAAACAATTCCTGTAGATATTTATACCGATTCTAAATATGTCATGGATGGAATCACTAAATGGATTATTTCATGGAAAAAAAATGGCTGGCGAACTGCAGATCGTAAACCTGTAAAAAATAATGACCTTTGGCAAGCGCTTGATTTAGAATGTCAGAAACATCGAATTTCTTGGTATTGGGTTAAAGGACATTCTGGAAATGAGTATAATGAAATAGCTGATCAATTAGCAAGACAAGCAATTAAATAATCAATATCTAATTCCAATATATTTTTGGAGTTATTGCGATTGCAATACAGCTTTGGGTCTTCGCAAAATAAGGCTTGAAAAACATTTTGAACATGAAGATTTTGGCTCTTGTAAATCCAGATCCCCTCCTTTCCTTATCCTCTTACTAAAATCTGCAGTTAAGTTCATTTTCTTTTCATCAAAAATAGCTTGTTTATAAAAACGATCAAAGTTTTTCATTATATTTTTAATTTCATCATCGCTAATTTCTGCCGTTGGCTGTTGATTTTGATTAATTTTTAATAATTGATTTGCCAGTAAATTTGTTAATTCATGTTTTCCATACTCAGAAATTTCCTTATCAATTTTTACTAAGGAATCTGAATCATTCTTAGTTATTTTTTTTAACTCATCTACTTTTAATTTAACCATCTCGTCAATTTTATCTTTCAATTCTCTTATAAATTTAAGATTACAGATTTCTAAAATTTGACATTGATCTTGAGGTTTATAAATTTTTTTTAAAATTTGCTTAGCCATTAAATAACACAATGGTTTGTAGTTCGCGTATGATATTTGCTCTTCAATTTTTTTAAATTCCTCAACCTCTTTGTCAGATGGACGTTGAGTAATTGGCATTTCTGAAAATTTTGGATATGATATTGACGGAAAAATCAAACCCAATTCACTGTTATGTTTTTCAATAATAGCGCTTAAATAATTTAATAATATTTTTTCTTTATTTGCGGCATTAAATGGAGAGTTGACTCTTAGTTTCAAAGATTTCATCGCTAAATCTTCAATATGATCAAAAATTAATCTATTTTTTAAATAGTTAAATATTGGATTTTCAGATTGATCTTGACTATCTATATTGCCAGTATCAATCGCCTCTTGTTTCGCAATATTTTGAATTTTAGAAATTTCTTGCGTTAACTCTTCTTGGGTTATTTTATTGCATAGGTTATGTAATTTTACGATTATAACCCATAGACTTTCCGGTGGATAATTATCTATTTCGATAGAAACAATAAAATTAACTGCATTTATAAATTCAGGGTCACTTTTTTTTTCATATATTGCAAAACATATGCCTATAATCTCTCGCGCGAATATTTTCTTTTGAACTGGGGCGAATTCATTAGATCTTCCTTGTAATATAAAATTAATTTTCTGAATTATGCTATTAATCTTTACAACCATCCAATATTCAATTAAATCATTTTCCTCAACTGCAACTCCAGAATAATAATATTTTAAATCTTCTAGCAATGTTAATAAATTTTTGTCTGTGATTAATAAAGAATCTTGCGAAGCATCTTGGGAAAGTGTAAAATTTTCCGATAATAAAAATTGAACACCGTTTCTTTCGAAAATCATTCGGCAATTATCACTATACTCTTCATCACTAAATTCAGCTAAAGGTATCAATAAAGATAAATCTGAATATTTTGGATAAGGATTTTTTTTATCTTCTACAACAAGTTCAGGATTTAAAAATTGAGGTCTTTTAGTTAATTTATTACTTGATATATTTATCTTTCTTAAATTAACCAAAGTGGAAATTTTATCAACATCCAGATCTTTTAAAAGATTTCCATTTATTTCTAAAGTTTTTAGATGAAGTAAATCGAAAATAGCCGAAGGAATCGACTTAAGATGAAGGCTGGAGATATCTAAACTCTCCGATTGATTTTTATAACATTCTACTATTCTTTCAACTGCCTTCGCAATATTTTCAGAATTATGATCTTCTGCGGATAATTCAAGCTTTGCCCATTCTTCCAGCTTTTCTTTAAATAATTTTACTTGAACAATCGTTATTGAAATCCCGACTTTATTCAATTGATTTCGATAAAATTCATCAAATTTTTCAACAATTTCTTTTTCTACACTATCTTCTGCTTCATCAGAAATAATTTTTTGATTAATAGTTATTTTAAGTAACTCTTTGTCAACAAGATCAATTAGTAACTGCTCTTGATAACTAGTAATTTCAAATGTTATTTCATCAAATTTAGTTTTTTCTAAATTTTCTTCATTTAAATAACCAATAAATCTAAGGTAAATTTCAGAAATTTTTGAATCAAAATTATTTATAAAATCTAAATTAATAATCTCAAATATTAGCGATTTAGTTGCATTACATTTTTTCTTAACAATATGCGTAGCTAAAAAATTACAAATCGGTTTTTTCGACTCTTGGATAAAAAATTCTTTGAGTAAGTCGACTTGTGAAGTTGGTATAATTACATCTATTTTCTCAGCATTTTCCAACATATTAACGCAGTAAGGTCTTAAGCGTAAATCAGATTTTAATTGAAGATGATAATTATAAAAAAAAGTTAAAAATATTTTTTTTTTATCTAGATTCGATAATGCAAGGCTAGGTATACTTTCCCAGTCATCCTCAGTATATTTGCTAGCAATGTCATCGATATAATCATAAATCACATTTTTTTTTATATAATCAAATACAAGATCACATGTTAATTGACGATTCAAATCCTTCGGGGAGGATGGAACTGATAAATAATTTTCATCAGCAGATAATGGGGAATGGCGATGTAAATCTTTAGGCGAAGATGGAGCTGATAAACGATCCTCATCAACAGATAATGGTAAAGATGGAGTAACCTTATCAATCGCTAATGGAGCTGGTAAAAGATGTGGATCGGCAAATAGTCTCTCATTATCTTTAAGCGCATTACCAATATCCGCAATCAAACAATTTAGTTGTTCAGTAGTTTTCTTAGAAGCTAGATTAATTAGATTTAATATCATTAATTCACTATTGGCTTTAGAATAAATTTCTGGTTTTTTAACAATAAAAATATCTACCATTTGTAAAAATTCTACATCATCTCTTCTAGCGTAAATTGTCGAACAAGCTATTAGTAATTCGCGCGAGAGAGGTTTGCGCTCTCTTTGTTTTTTCCATTTCCAAACTGTACTTTCAATAAAGCAAGTTAAGGAATTCGAGAAGTCTTGTATAATTTTTTTAGATTTATCAATTTTTGTAGGAAGTGGATTATTAAAAAATTCCAATATCTCGCCAAGTCTTGCACTCAAAGAATCTCTTGGGTCAGTCGTAGAATTAATTTCATTGTAAAAAAAAACTTTATAATCTTTAGCTTTTTCATCTTCGCTATAATTAGCTGAATTAATAAGCGATAATATGAAGGGTAATTTAGCGCTAAACTCCGAAATGAGTGATATGGATTTACTAGTTATTTTTTGAACTTGTTCTTGATCTAAAAGATTATTAAAAACATTTAGCTCTTTTAAATGGATAATTTTATTAATTTGAACAATTGGCAAATTTCTAATTTTATTATTAGCTAAATTAATTTTTACAAAACATTTTTTTGAAAATATTGCCGATGGAATTGAGGAAAGCCCTAAATTTGATAAATCTAAACTTTTTTTTGTATCATTAGAATAAGAACTTATTATTACTTCCTTGGCATAATTTATATTTTCAATATTATCTGGATTGTCCTTTAATTCTTGCTCGCACCATTGGCTTACCTGATCGTTAAATTCTGTAATATCTTGAAGTGAATGCTCAGAGGTTTTTGTGAATAAAGGTAAGCTATAAAAGTATGATTGCATAATTATTAAATTCCAAGTTAAAAAAATTATACCAATTCAAACTAAATGATTTAATTAGATTTGTAGATTTATAATAATCTAACCTAAAGTTACTAGTTAAACTATCCTTCAAATTAAGTTTAGAAGATAATTTAAAAGTAAAATGATATTAGTACTTATTTGTTTTATTATTTTTTTAGAGAATATTTTTAATTACGCAATATATATTATTATAAATAGTTTATAATACTTTTAATATTTTTTTAAATAGAATTGGAATATGGTTTTAATCTTTTTTATCTCGCGCAAAACACTCCTTTACTTTCAATTTTTTTGGCTGAAATACTATTTATAAGTCTATCAATAAATTTCTTAGTTTTCTGAGAATTTACAACACTTTCATCGCAGAATTTTTCTATAAATTTAGACTTTATATCTTTATTTAAAAAAGTTGAAATGCTTGAAGAAGCTGGGGATCTTAATAATTTATCAATTATATTTAAAACAATTTGAGCTTCGTGTCTCATCAGCCTTCCATCCTTTAGATCTATAGCTTTATTAATTATAGAAACTTCTTTGGCGAATGAATTCGTCGATGAAATTCTATTTAATTCATTTCTATGTTGAATTAGAATTTTATGAATATCAATAGTAATATTATTTGCAAAATGAATGCCGTAATTTGATCGGCGATTAAAAATATTTGAAAAAAATAATTTCAAGTCAAACTCTTTTTTAATCAATTCCTTTGACAAATCCTTTAAAAAATCATTGCTACTCATTGTTGCATATAAATCTTCACAAGGGGTCGTTACGAATAAAGATTCAATTGGGGTAAATGTCTTTTGATGATGATTGCGATCGAACCAATCATCAATAAGTGGTTTGATGCGATGAGTTATCATGTTAAATATAAGTGTAATTTTATCTTTATCATGTGGAGAAAAAGAATTAGGATCTTTATCATCTAAAATATTAAATTTGTCAGGATGAGTTATTAACGAAATTTTATTAAAAGCTTTTTTAAATTCAGATTGATTAAAAGGTTTATCTATATCAAGAATGTTATATATTATAAAAAATAATATTGATTTTACGTTATCAGTCAAGGTTTCATCAATGGTTTTAAGATTATATATTATACTTATTTCTTCACTGCTTAATTTATCATAATTATATAAAATG
>CAILUF010000033.1 GCA_903837365.1 uncultured Alphaproteobacteria bacterium
ATTTTTTTTATTAAAAGATTTTATTTCATAAATAATCTCAGGTAAAATATTTTCTAGCCGAGCAAATTCTTTTTCATCACTAAGTAATTCAGCATTGGGACGAGTTGATTCCGCTCCAACATCAATGACATCAACACCTTCGGCAAGCATTTTTCTTACTTGCTTAATAGCCAAATTTTTTTCATTAAACTCTCCACCATCACTAAAAGAATCGGGAGTTATATTTAAAATACCAACAATTTTAGTAAAATTTTTTACCATTTTTTTTCAAATTTTTTACGCAAAATTATCGCTGTCAAATTAAACATCATCAAAACACCAAGCAACAATAGAATTGCTAAAGCGGTTTTTTCAACAAAGCCTTGCTCTTGTAAATCTGACCACAGATAAATCTGCACGGGCAGTGCAGTTGTTGGCTCTAAAAAATTATTGGCAATATCGGCAATAAATGCCACCATGCCAATCATCAATAATGGAGCGGTTTCGCCAAGTGCACGTGAAACTGCCAATATCGTTCCCGTCATAATTCCAGGCATTGATAAAGGCAAGAGATGATGCAATACAACTTGCAATTTCGATGCTCCAAGGCCATACGCTCCATCGCGAATATTTTGGGGAATTGAGCGGATAGTATTGCGAGTTGCAATTATTATCACTGGCAAAACCAACATGAATAAAGTCATTCCTCCAACCAAACTTGAAGATCTTGGCAAATGCATAATTTGTAAATATAACACCAGTCCAAGAAGCCCATAAATGATCGATGGGATCGCTGCTAGATTGTTGATGCTAATTTCAATGAGATCGGTAAAACGATTTTTTTTCGCAAATTCTTCGAGGTAAAAAGCACAAGATACTGCAATTGGAAATGCTAAAATTAAAAATATAAACATCACCATTAACGACCCAACCAATCCCGCTCCAATCCCTGCAATTTCAGGCTCTCGTGAATCAGCTTGATAAAAAAATTGACGATTAAAAACTCGTCTAATTTGCTTTTCATTTTCAAAATTAACTAGCCTTTGCAATTGCCATTCATTGATATTGCTGGAATTTTTATATTTAAAATACATCTCAGCTTTTGAAGATAGTGGAAGCCAAAAAATATTTTTTTGCCCAAGCAAATTGCGATTATTTTTGATTTGATTTTTTAATTCAAAATCAGCAACTCTACTTAAAATTTGATATAGCCAATTTTCTTCTTTTAAATTTTTTACTTCACTAAATTTTGTTTTAAGGGAATTTTTTATTATTTTTCCAAAATTAATTTCCCTTAAATCGGTTTCTTTTTCATAACTTGTCAAATCAATTTCCAAAGCTAATTCATAACGATTTAAAGCTTTGCTTGCCCTGTAAAAAATAAGTGAAAAAAGCATCACTAAAAAAACTAAAACGAAAAAGATTGCCAATTGACCATAGGCTTTAAACCTGCGCTCCTTGGCATTTCTTTTTTTAATATTGTTAATTTTTTTATTAAGCATTTTAAAATAAATTTAAATTTTTCTTAAAAAAAATTTATAAGATTTTGGATTTTAGGATTGCAGATTTTCGATTAAAAATTACTACAAAATTTACAAATGAATAACTTTGCCATAAGCGTCTAAAACCGCTTCATGCATCATTTCTGACATTGTTGGATGCGCAAAAATAGTCTGCATTAAATCCTCTTCGGTTAATTGCGCTTGTTTAGCAATTACAAAACCTTGAATCATTTCAGTAACTTCCGCACCAAACATATGCGCTCCCAAAAGCTCGCCAGTTTTTTCATCAAAAATTACTTTGATTATACCTTCAGTTTCGCCCATGGCAATTGCTTTGCCATTGGCCATACATGGAAAACGCCCAACCTTTATGGCCTTACCAAGCTCTTTAGCTTTTTTTTCTGTTAATCCTAAAGAAGCAATTTGAGGCATTGAGTAAGTGCAACCTGGAATATTTTCCTTTTTCAAAGTATGAACTTTTTTAGCGTCATATTTGCCAAGATTACTTGCGATTTTTTCAGCAGCAATAATTCCTTCATGCGATGCCTTATGAGCAAGCCACGGAGCTCCAACGACATCGCCAATTGCCAAAATATGACTTTCAGCAGTTTCCATGTAATCATTGATTTCAATACGTCCATTTTGTACTTTTATTTTAGTTTTTTCCAAGCCTAAATTTTCAACATTAGCAACAATCCCAACGGCCATAATTACTTTTTGTGCAGATATTTCTTGGATTTTTCCAGCAACTTCGAAGCTTGCCGTAACTCCTTCCTTGGATTTAACAAATGATTTTAACGCAGCTGAAGTAATTATTTTTATGCCTTGTTTTTCAAATGATTTACGCGCCAATTTTGAAATTTCTTCATCTTCAACTGGCAAAATATTTTCCGCCATTTCAATTAAAGTAACATCGGATCCCATATTTCTGTAAAACGAAGCGAACTCAACGCCAATCGCTCCAGATCCAACAACCAAAAGCGATTTGGGCAATTCTTTTGGAGTCATCGCTTCGCGATAAGTCCAAATATTTTCACCATCGGGTTCAAGACCAGGAATTACGCGAGCTCGAGCTCCAGTTGCCACTATAAAATGACTCGCTTCAATATGCGCAATATCCTGATTATCTTTGCTGACGATGACATTTTTATTATCAAGAAATTTTGCAAAACCATCGATCACTTCAACTTTATTTTTTTTCATTAAAGTTGCAATTCCGCCACTTAAGCGCTTTGAAACCGCTCTTGATCTTTCGATAATTTTAGGAAAATCAAATTTAATTTTTTCAGCCGAAAATCCAAAAGCATCAAGATTATGAAGTAAATGATTAATCTCTGATGAACGCAACAAAGCTTTAGTTGGAATACAACCCCAATTTAAGCAAATTCCTCCTAAATGATTAGCTTCTACAATTACAACATTCAAACCAAGTTGTGATGCACGAATCGCCGAAACATATCCACCCGGACCAGCGCCGATTATACATAAATCAAATTTTTTTTTGTTCATAATTATTTTATTTAAATTAAATAAGTTTTAACAATTAATGTTTATTTTGCTTAAGTCTTCACAAAAACATTTAAGAAATTAAAATTATCAAAATGACTTTTAATTTTTATAGTTTATTTTTGTTAAGCTTTAAAATCAATTGCAATCATAATTTTTAAAAAATGACCAACGAAATCAATGAATTAATCACTGCCATAAACTCTTCTTTGGCAGTGATTACGGGGTGTCTTTGACCCTGAATCTTTACAAAAAAATTTAACGCAAATTGATCTTGCCAGTCAAGATGAAAATTTGTGGCAAGATAAAAACAAAGCGCAAAAATTGCTCAAAGAAAAATCTTCAATTAGTGAAAAATTAGAAAAATTTACCAATATAAAACATCAACTCAAAGATAATTCAGAACTTTATCAATTAGCATTTTCAGAGAATGATCAAGGTCTTATTGATGATATTTTTAAAAATTTATCAGCCTTAAAAAAATCCAGCGATGAATTTGAAATTGAATGTTTGTTTAATGATGAAAATGATGAAAATAATTGCTTCGTTGATATCAACGCTGGAGCGGGTGGAACCGATTCCTGCGATTTCGCTTTAATGCTTTTACGCATGTATGAAAGATTTGCTAATCAACGCAATTTCAAAAGCGAAATTATCGACATGGTTGATGGCGAAGAAGCTGGAATTCGCGGTGCAACTCTTAAAATTTCAGGACGTTATGCTTATGGCTGGTTGAAGCAAGAAATTGGCGTTCATCGTTTGGTACGTATTTCACCTTTTAATGCTAATTCCAAAAGACAAACCAGCTTTGCTTCAGTCTGGGTTTCTGCAGAGATTGACGAAACTATCAACATCGAAATTTTAGAAAAAGATTTACGTATCGATACTTATCGCGCTTCTGGAGCGGGAGGACAGCATGTCAATAAAACTGATTCAGCTGTTAGAATTACACATTTACCAACCAATGTTGCGGTACAATGTCAGGTTGATCGTTCGCAATTAAAAAATCGCGTTGAAGCTATGAAGCTATTAAAATCAAGGCTTTATGATTTAGAATTACAAAAGAAAAAAACACTTAAACAAGTTGATGAGGCAAGCAAAACCGATAATAGTTGGGGACATCAAATACGCAGTTACGTCATGCATCCTTATCAGCTTGTTAAAGATCTGCGCAGTAATTATGAAACTGGTAATATTAACGCAGTATTGGATGGCGAAATTGAAGGCTTCATTCGCGCAATGTTAATTTTATCTAAAAAATAATTAAAGCTTGACATGAAAATTTAAATTGGTTATTTTGCTAATACTTTCGTTTTCGATTAAAAAATTTCTTTAACAAATTTAATCAGTAATTGCTTACCGCTGAGGAGGCTTGTTATTGCATTAAATTTTAATTGAAATTTTTTTCGTTATTCCTCGAAGGAGCTGAATAAAATCAGTATTAACAAAATTTTTAAGTTTAATTAATTATGAAAAAACTTTCATTAATTCTTGCTTCAGTTGCTTTATTCGCTACTGTTGCTAACGCTCAAACTGAAACTGCTAAAACAGTTACAGCTACTACAGAAACCAAAGCAGAAGTTGCTACTCCAAAAGCTAAAAAAGCTAAAAAAGCTAAAGCTGTTGAAGCTGGTGCAGTTGAAACCAAAGCAACTGAAACTAAAGCTCCTGAAGCTAAAGCAACTGAAACTAAAGCTCCAAAAGCTGAAGTTAAAACTGATGCTAAAGCTGTTGATGCAAAAGCTCCAAAAGCTGATGCAACAAAAGCTGCTGAATCTACTCCTACAGCTCCAAAAGCTAAAAAGTAAATTTAAAAAAACTTACAAATTTTGCTAGTTATTTAACCAAGTTCGAAAATTTCGGACTTGGTTTTTTTTTAAAATAAATTTGGCTTTTTAGTTGTTTTATTAGAATTATCGCCATAAAATTTCATGCCATTTAAACATAAATTTTTTTTAATTTAAATTATGCGTTGCCCATTTTGTGGAAATATTGAAACTCAAGTTAAAGATAGTCGCATTTCTGACGATGGCGAATCAATTAAGCGCAGACGTTATTGCTTGGCTTGCGATTCGCGATTTACAACCTTCGAACGTATCCAACTCAAGGAAATTTTAATCATTAAAAAAAATGGTGAGAAAAAAATTTTCGATCCTGAAAAAGTTAAAAGATCAATTGAAATGGCAGTTAGAAAACGCCCCGTTTCAGATTTACAAGTTGAAAAATTGGTTAACAAAATTGTTCGTCAATTAGAAATGGAAAACGAAACTGAATTGCCATCTTCGAAAATTGGCGAAATGGTTATGCAGGCATTAGAAAAATTGGACAAGGTTGCATTTGTTCGCTTCGCTTCTGTTTATAAAAATTTTGAAAAACCCGATGATTTCCAAAAATTTATTAAACAAGTAGTTTAAATGAAAAAGAATTACAATACTTTCGAAGCCTTACAATTCCTTGCTGAAAATGATTTAAATGAAATTTTTTTTAACAAATCACAAAATCATTTTTTAGTAAAAGACATTAAGAATCAATTACCATTAACTGTTGATGATAAAGATAACTTATTTATAAATAATCAAAAAACTATGCCAAAAAAAACAGCAAAAGTTAACGATCCACTTTCAAATAATAATGCAAAAAATACTAGTGACGAAAAGATGATTAATCCTGTATTTTCAACAGATAGCGCTATTGCTAATCTCGCTAAAAAAAATCAAGCCATCGCTTCTAATTCCTCATTTTCAAATCCCTCAGCTTCGAATTCCTCGGCTTCGAATTCCTTGCAAAAAAATAATCTTGAAGAAAAATTCATTCCCATTAACGATATAATTGCGTCAGCAAGAAATCTTGCCGATAATTGCCAGACTTTAGATGAATTAAAAAATGCTATTGCCCAATTTGAAGGTTGTAATTTAAAAAAAATGGCTACCAATACTGTTTTTTGCGACGGTAATCCTAACTCTAAAATCATGGTGATTGGCGAAGCTCCCGGTAACCATGAAGATCTTCAGGGGATTCCTTTCTGTGGCGATTCTGGAGCGATGCTAAATGAAATGCTTATGTCAATAAATTTACATCGTCAAAAAGATTTTTATATTACCAACGTTATTTTTTGGCGACC
>CAILUF010000034.1 GCA_903837365.1 uncultured Alphaproteobacteria bacterium
TGATGCATCACAAAATATCAGTAAAATTATTTTTGCAAGTTACGGATATCCAGTCATAAAAAACAGAAGCACGCAAACTACATTGGCAAGCGATGCCAGCAAATTCGAAATTAATCCATTTTGTCATTCGAGAGCTTCTAAGGTTGTAGCTGTAGATAATTGTATTGGCCGAAATAATTGCTCAATAAATTTAGCAGATTCAAATTTTAATTCTCTTGATACTAACATTTGTAATAGTGGCAATGGAAGCTCTGGCGCATCTAACACCAGCTCTGATAATAATGGATCAGGTGGTGGAGGTGGAGGTGGCAATGGCAGTGGCGGAAGTTCAGCAGCCGTTGCAACTGCAGGAATAATTAGTGGCGGAAATGCAGGTGCACCTGGAGGTTCTGGAACATCAGGCGATTCATATTACGATCCAGCTTATCACTCAACTCAACCTTCAATAACATCTTCAGTAAATGGTGGATCTTCTTCAGGGGATGCTGGAGATGGATCGGTTCAAATTAATGATGGTGGCTCAGTTTTAAATTATATAACCCCAGGAACATTTTACATAACTGCATCCTCAAGTTCTATAACCTATGTTATTAAAGGTGCGGGAGGTGGAAGCGGAGGAAATTACAGCATCAGTAAACAAGGTGGAACAGGTGCTAGTGGTTCACAACTTTCGGGAACAATAACTGTTAACTCTGGTGATCAAATTCGCATTGATGTAGCAGAGAAAGGACAAAAAGGAGCTGGTTCCTGCATACCTCCACAATCATATGCAGTCAATGAGGGATCAACAATTAATTTAGCAGGATTAATTTCTGGCACTACTACTGTAAATTCATCTTATTATGGAACTCTCCAACAAACATCAGATACCGTATATACAACAAACACCTATTGCAATATTGATACCTTGTCAAATATTAACTCCCAATTAAGCAATACTTCATTTTTAATTTCAAACGCCAATCTTGGAACACCTTCAGTTTGCTCATCAGGAGATGGCTCTTCAGCATCAACTGCTTCTGTAGCCAATACTGGTGGAGGTGGAGGTGGAGGTGGTGGAAATGGTTACGGAACTTCAGGAATAATCAATGCCGGAACCGTTACAAACGGTTCAGCTGGTGGAGCGGGAAATTCTGCCGAATCTTTTTACAACAACTATTACCACAATTCAATAGCACCAACATCAACTTCATCAACAAATGGCGCAAGCTCTTCAAGCGCAAACGCTGGAGATGGTTTAGCAATTTTAAAAGCTACTTCATCAACTGCGGATGCAAGTGCTTATATCAATTTAAGTTCAGCGCTATCAGGAACATATACAGCAACTGCCAATGGAACAATTTACTATAAAATTCGCGGAGCTGGAGGTGGCAAAGGCAGTAAAAATTTATCATCGCAAACAGCAAATCCTGGCAATGGCGCCTCTGGAAATGAATTAATTGGCAATCTAAATATAAAAAATGGCGATGTCATTAAAGTTTTTGTTGGTAAAGCCGGAACTAATGGTTTAAGTTGCGATGTCAGTTCATTTTATAGTTTTGCAGAAGAATTTTCTTTGTTAACTTTAAGTATACCAAGTCCAGGAATGGCGGCATTTAATTTTGCAAATTATGGAACGCCTACCACCTCTTCAACACCCTACACAGCAAACGCTTCTTGTTCTTTAAATTTAACAACAAATACTTCAATTACTTCTTGTCTTGGTCAAACAACTTGCTCTGTTTACGCAACTAATTTGACTTTGGGATCTGATCCCTGCGCTCCAACCGCAACTCAAAATCAGTATGCTATTGCTGGTACAAATTATACTGACACTAGCGCATATCAAGCTGGCGGTGGCGGAGGTGGAGGTGGCGGAAGCTATCAACAAACTCTTGGGGGATCAGCTACACCTGGCGTTATGAGTGGCGCAGGTAAGACCGGTCCATCATATTATAATCCGAATTATATTCCCACTACACCCCTTGTAAGTATCGGTGGAGGAGCTGGTGGTTCAAGAGGTGGTGGCACAAGTAATGGCTCTGTTAACGGCGGATCTGGTGTCAATGGTTCTATTCAAATTTGTGATAGTAATGGCAGTTCAAATTGTTCCAGTTTTAACTCGCCAGGAGTTTATGAAGTAACGATTCCTAGTAATTCGCAATTTTATTTTAGAGTCAAAGGTGGTGGAGGTGGTGGTGGCTCACCCAATATAAACGCAACATATCCAGTAGGTGGAACTGGTGCCAATGGCTCTTATGTTTATGGAGTAGCGCAAAATAATTTTAGAGCTAACGATAAAATTTATGTTTATGTTGGTGGCGGAGGTGGCGGCGGAGTTGCTTCACGAGGAGGAAGTCGTATAGGAGGTTCAGTAAATACTAGTTCATTATATTTTCTTGGTGCCAAAGGTGGTGATGCAACTCGGACATTTAAAGGTACTGGAGGAGCAGGTGGTTCGGCAAGTTTTATTATTTATAAAGGCGTATTAGTTGCTTTAGCCAGTGGTGGAGGTGGTGGAGGTGGAGGTGGGGAAGCGCAATCATCTTATTCCTCTGTAAATGGAGAAGATGCCACTACAAATGCAACGCTCAATAGTAGCGGTGCAAGCTTTACTTATACTTTAAAAAAATTAGCTATTGAAGGATTATCTGGCAATCAATTTACCAAAGGAGTTGGTGGCAATGTTTCATCTTATTTAACTTTTTATCAAACCAATATTCTTAAAGGTGGCGATGGAAGCGAAACAAGATCAGGAGCTAATTGCGTTGGTGGCGGAGGTGGAGGCGGAGGTGGCGGAACATTGATTACCATAAATGATGAAGTTGTTGCAATTGCTGGCGGTGGCGGAGGCGGAGGCGGAACGAACTCTAGCACAGCAGGAAATAGCGCTTCATTAAACACAACAATTTCAACAACTCTTAAAGTTGCACCAGCAAAAAAGAAATTGGTTATTAATTATACTCAAAATATTACTACACCAACACCTACATCTAGCGATACGCTGCTACTAGGTGGCGACGGTGGGACAATAAATAAAAGTTCTACAAGTTATTGTAGTAATAATTCCAATGGACAAGGTGGTTCTGGAGGTGGAGCTACAATGCTTTCAATCAATAATCGTGTTATAGCTATTGCTGGTGGCGGTGGAGGTGGCGGTGGAGCTTCAACAAATGGTACCGATGCAACAACTAAAAACGCCACCAACAATAATTATATTCTTGACAAGCTTAAAGCTGGACCATTTGGAAAATATATGGCAGTTGCTTTTGAATATCGTAACGCAACATCAGGTATTATCAATGTTGGACAACAATCATCCGGAAATTTATCAATACCTGCACTTCCAGCTAACAGTGTTATTAATGATGTGGCATTTGCATCTTTTGGCGAAAACTCAATTTCACCATTTTACTATGCCGGAAACTGTAGCAAAGAAGAAGTTTTAAAAACGGCCCTTGAAACTAATTGCCTATTTAGAAATTCATGTATCAGCACAATTGCAATTTCAGCTTCTCTAAAAGCTGGCTTATCTTGCACGCATTCAACTAACATAGCTCTAGCAAAATTAACATACCATATTCCAAATCAATCCTCAACTCCAGCAAAAAATAATTCAATTTTAAGGGGTGGTAATGGAGGAGCCATGGGATTAAAGGAATGTTCTGGTGGCGGAGGTTCTGGTGGCGGTGCCTCAGCAATTTCAGTTTTGACAAATAGTGATTTCACATCAGCTAGCGAACATTTTGTTGCCATAGCTGGTGGTGGCGGAGGTGGAGGTGGAGCGAGTTGCGACGGAACTGGCGCTACAGATGCAAGTGGTATTTCACGAAATACCGTAGCTACAGATTTAATCAATGGTCTAAATAATACTTCCCTTGGCAAATGGTTTTCTGGACAAATATCATTTCCGCGCTTTACGCCAAGAGTCATTCCCGAAGATTTTTACGAATATGATGATTTCTCCATTCCTGATGATAATTCTAGCGATCCACTAAAATCACTTACTGTAAATAACTCAGCATTTGTTCCAATGTCAGGATCAAATTTATTACGCAATAAAATATTTGTTCGAAAAGGTCAGATCATTCGCTTTTCACCAAAAAGTTGGGATAGCACTTGGACCACCAAAAATGGCTTAGTTCGTCAATGCGGAATTGGAATGGCTTTGCAAGTTGAGCCAAGACCAGCTTTGATTTGCATTGGTAGTCGAGTTCAAAATAATGTATTAAATCCAACTTGTTTACAAAATGTTGATATTGGTACTTCAGGATCGATAACTCTAAGCGGCTGTAAACCTGACAACAAGACTGCGAGTGCATTATGCAATAATCCAAGCAAATTATGCACTGCACAATGTTTTAAAAAAATAGTTTGCACCGGAACTCCTTCAAAAGAGAATCTATTTTCCAATGCACCTTGTACAGTTTCTAATGAATTAGAAACTGCTACAGGATGCGCAACTACTGGAGGAATAAATGATCCAACTAATTGCACAGCCTGTAATGAAGCAAGAAAAATTGCTGCGGAACTACCTTATTATTTACCACCTAAAAATTACGATAATTGTTATGACCTCGAAGACTATGAGGGGAAAATTTATAATGTCATTGCCAATTCTAGTGATGAATCAAAAATCAATGATTTAATTAATAATAAAAAACTAAAAATTTTATCTGGTTTTAATGGTGTATATGGAAGTTTAGAAAATTTTAATATTATTGGTAGCAATAATTATGAAACTAAATATCCCCTAACCTCTTCCATAAAAGGCAGAATGAAATTTATGATAGCTGATGGTTATGATTTAAATATCCCTAATTTTGCAGGAGCTACATACACAAATTTTTATAGCAATAATGATGGTTATGTCACTATCTCACCAAGCCTATCCCTAACTGGTCGCAATGGCGATTGGCTTCAAATAAAACTTTGCAAAGAATCTAGCTCTTCTAGCTATGATTGTAAATCATTAAACATGGCAAGTGCCAATGATTTATCAAATAATAATTCACCGAATCCATCGATTCTTCAGATTACCCCTCAATCACAAATTGCCTTTGATTCAATAAATTATGCCTTTGATTCTAAGGGTACACTTTTCAGAACTACCGATCCAATATCTAGCAAAGATTGCAGTCCAGCAAATGTCACGAATTCAGTTGGAGGATTAGCGGGAGGAGCTATAAATTCAGCAACTTCTTTAGTCGATCCATCATTAGGACAAACTGCAAATTCTATACTCGATCCAAATTCTATTGTTACAACCTCTAAATTCTCAAAATTTTATTGCCACACTGATCAAACTTCCGTAGATAATTTAAGATTATCTTTTAAAATTTTTGATCCCGAAGTTGAAAATTGCAACTTGGCTAATGGCTCTTCAACCGCTCCGCTAAATGGTGTAAGAATAAATAATATAAAATATAGTGCAAGTGCCAGTAATGATAATCAGACATGCTCTCAATCTGAATCGGCATCAAACAGTTGTGGTAAACAATTTAGTTGCGTTGAAAAATATTCCAATAATAGCGGTTCATATGAAGTTAAAATTAAAGTTAAAAATAATCGCGGTATTTCACAAATTGTTAATAACATCGTGCAACCAATTATTTATTGGATGGATGGCAATAGCGCAAGTTCAAATCCACAAGAAAGAATTGGCATTGTTGAAAAAATCTATAAAAGCTTAATTTCAAATCCAAAATATAAATTAATTTTAAAATTATCATTGGTTCTTTTTATAATGTTTTATGGCCTTGGATATCTAATGGGCGTAAGTGAATTAAGTCAAGCCGAGATTGTTACTAGAGTTTTTAAAATCGGCTTCATTTATCTTTTTGTTGGCGAAAATGGATGGGTTTGGTTCAAAGAAATTTTTGTAAATATTTTTAAAGAAGGAGTAATGCAAGCTTCATTTTTAATGGCTTCATCATTCGACAATTCTACTCAACTTGAAGATGCAATACAAGCTGGCAATTATTCGAATACAGCGCTCCTTTTTGGAAGTGTTGATAAGGTTATAAGCATGTTATTTTCATCAGCCGTTAACAAAAAAATATGGGCATTTCTATTTACTGGAATTTTCGGCTGGGCATATGTTTTAGTTTTTTATTTTAGTATTTTAAATTATATTTACGCACTTTCTAATGCAGTACTTCTCTTCGTTACCGCTCAAATAATGATCTCAATTTTATTTGTAATTGGACCGCTATTTTTTATATTTTTACTGTTCAGTCAAACCAAGGATATGTTTGATAATTGGCTCAAGGCTCTGGTTGGATTTGGATTGCAACTTATTTTTCTTATTACCACCCTAACCTTTTTTAATATGTTAATGGTTGAAGTTTTAAAAATGGCATTAGGTTATAAAGTATGTTGGGACGATGCTTGGGTAATTAATCTTGGTAGCAGAATAACTTTAACGCAATTTTGGACTATTCCTACATTACCTCCTCGAACTAACATGGGAGAGGATATAATGAACACAGGAAGTCCAGATGGGATTCCGTCATTTTTTTCAATAATTTATATTTGGGTTATCGCTTCATTAACTACGAGGATGGTAACATTTATGACCGATGCTGCATCGACAATATCAGAAGGAATAAAAGCAAGTGGCATGAGTAGCGGAATAAAACAAGCTGCCTCTGCCTTAAAAAAAGGCGCAGCTAGTCTTGCAAAATCACAAATATGGGACAAAACTGTTGGAAAAGCTCTAGATAGGCTTGATAATAAATTATTTGCCTCAGGTAAAACTGCTAAAAAAGAACGTCAAGAAAAGAGAGAGCAAGCTAACGAAGACATGTCAATTCGAAGAGAGCTTGGTAATGCTGCAGATAAAGCTGAAAATAATTTTAATAAAAATCCAGATAATATTAAATCGATGAACAACATGTCTCCTGAAGAACAAAAAAATAAAATAAATCAAGTACGTCAAGATGCAATGGATAAACGCGGTGATCAGCTTGGACTAGATAAGGAAGATGTCAAACGAATTGCCAATGATAAGGGTTTAAAATATTACGGAACAAATATTTTTGGGGCAGGATTTAAAGGGTTAAAGCAAGGCATCTTTAAAGGTGGAGCATTGGTAAATCCAATTGCCGAAAAAAATAATAATCAATTATCTAGGAAAGCTGCTGAAAATGCGATCATGAATATGAATCAAGAAGAACGTGAAAAATTTGCACAGAAAGTTGCCGATGGAGAGATTAATGTTAAAAGAAATTTAAAAGAAAAATTAAAGAGAAATCCATTAAAAGCTGGAAAAGAAAAAATCGATTCCGCTCTAAGAAAATTAAATCATAATTTTAATCCATTGAATCAAGATTTCAAAAAAGCAGCTAAAGAATTACAAGATGAAGGAAAGATTATTCCAGATTTAAATAACATGGGAAGAAATGACAAAGAAAAAGCCCTAATTCGCGAGAGGATGAATCAAAATCGTGATAAGGAAAAAAGAATTGGGAAAAAAACAGTTGCCAAATCATTGCTAAAAAAAGGCAATCGTGATGCTAGAAAGAAATTATTAGCGCAAAAAGATAATTTAAGGAAATTACTTGGCGAAGATTCTGATAGAGCTGATCTAGAAGAGTTGGATGACAAAATTAATGATGCTTTCGACAATATTGACAATCTTGATCCAGATGATGCTGATAATGCCGAACAAATTGATAATGCCAAGGAAGTTTTAGATCAATTTGCGAAAATTGATAATTTAAAAGATAAAGATAAAGTTGAAAAATTCCTAGATCAAGATAACGTTAAAAATATCAAGAATAACAGCGATGCTTAAAGAATTGTAAATAGATATTATTTACTTTATTTAATACTAATGCATAA
>CAILUF010000035.1 GCA_903837365.1 uncultured Alphaproteobacteria bacterium
CAATTCTAGCCAATAAATCTGCGGATTCTTTTTTGGTTTGTAAAGCAAGTTTTGCGCCAAGTTTTACAGCTTCCTCAAGATTAACTTTACATGATCCAGATGCTTCGTAAAAACTTTGGCCATCATAATCGATGATCATGGTTTTTAAGTGTAATTTTTTATTTTTTATTTCAGCGTAAACGCTAACCGGAGTAGTGCAAGATGCACCTAACTCGCGAAGAAAAGATCTCTCACTTTTAATGCAAATTTGCGTATCGCAATGATTTATTTTGCTAATAATTTCAATAATTTTTTGATCATTTTTGCGAAGCTGAATTGCCAGAGCTCCTTGACCTCCTGACGGAGGCATTTGCTCAAGAGAAAGTGGCGATTTAATCAACTGATTTTTAGCAAGACGTTCTAAACCAGAAATCGCCAAAATAGTAGCATCAACGATTTCATCATCAAAAACTTTACGTAATCTCGTATCAACATTGCCACGAAAATTAACAATTTTTAAATCACGACGTTGACGTAAAATTAGCGCTGCACGTCTCGGCGAAGAAGTTCCGATCACCGCATTTTTGGGAAGTTTATCAATGCTTGAAAATTTTTTTGAAATTAGGCAATCGCGAGGATCAAGACGTTGTGTAAAAGCGCAAATCTCTGTTGCTGGATCAATAATCGGAGGAACATCTTTTGCAGAGTGAATCGCTATGTCAATTTTATTTTCCAATAAAGCTTCCTCAAGTTCTTTTATAAAAAGACCTTTTCCGCCAAATTCAGCAAGATTGCGATCCTGAATTTTATCACCTGACGTGGCGATGGGAATAATCTCGATTTTAATTTTTGGAAAATGATCGGCAATTAATAGATGAACTTCTGCTACTTGCGTAAGCGCTAAATTACTGGTGCGGGTACCGATTCGAATAGTATGGATGTTGTTATTTTGTGAATGATGCTCAAAAGAAGAGCTGATGGCTGTCATCGCTTTTAAATTCGTTTCAATAAAGAATTTTTAATAAGAAATTTTAAATAAAATTTTTAAAATTGCCTAAATATCCAAAATTAAAAGTAATTAAAGAAAAACTATTTTAATTAACAATTAGTAAAAACAAACAAGTTTTGATGTTTTAAAAATTAAATAACAAAAGAGTTAAAAATTATATAAGTTAATAATAAAGAATTTTTCTATAACTAAATTAAAGCCAACCCTTTAAAATTAACTCTCCAAGACTAATCGATAAAATTAACCTTGTCTAGCTTTAAAGCGTGGATTAGTTTTATTTATTACATAAAGACGACCTTTTCTACGCACAACTTTACAATTTTTGTCTCTTTTTTTTGCTGATTTCAGCGAATTAAAAATTTTCATTCTAACCTCTCGGGATTTTATTATTAAATTTTCTATAACTAGTTTAGCCTACAATTTCAAGGCTAAATAACATTTTGAAATTATAAACTCATTATTTCATGATTAACTACCAAAAAATAAGCACCTAAATTTTCAACTGTTAAAATAAGAAAAACAAATTTAATTTATAAAAACAAAATGTCAAATTTATATTTTTTTTTAATCGTTTAATTAACGATCTACTTCTCCAAAAACAATATCTTGCGTTGATATAACTGTAACGACATCCGCTAATAAATGACCCTTAACCATAAATTCTAAACCTTGCAAGTGAGCAAATCCAGGAGCGCGAACTCTACAGCGATGCGGTTTGCTAGAGCCATCTGCAATTACATAAACACCAAATTCACCTTTCGGAGCTTCAACGCAACCATAAGCTTCGCCAGCTTTAACGTGATAACCTTCGGTAAATAATTTGAAATGATTAATTAAACTTTCCATTGAGTGCTTCATGTCAGATCTTTTTGGTGGGGAGATTTTAGGATCGTTACAAAAAACCTCGCCTTCTGGCATTAATACTAAGCATTGTTTGATTATTTTTAACGATTCATACATTTCATAAACGCGAATCAAATAGCGATCATAAGAATCACCATTTTTGCCAATTGGAATATCAAAATCAAGTTCACCATAAATTTCATAAGGCTGGCTTTTACGAAGATCCCAGGCGATACCCGATCCTCTAATCATCGGTCCAGAAAATCCCCAATCAAGAGCTTGCTGTTTTGAAACTATTCCAATATCAACCATTCTTTGTTTGAAGATTCGATTATCGGTAAGAAGGGTTTCCATATCTTGAATTTTGCTAATAAATTCTTCGGCAAATTTGGCAATTTCCTCAACTAATCCTGCTGGTAAATCTTGATGAACTCCACCTGGACGAATATAGGCCGAATGCATACGCGAACCAGAAACTTTTTCGTAAAATCCCATCATTTTTTCTCGTTCTTCAAACATCCATAAAAGCGGTGTCATCGCACCAACATCTAGAGCTTGAGTAGTTATTGCCATGATGTGATTTAATAGACGCGTAATTTCAGAAAATAATACGCGAATAAATTGAGCGCGACGCGGAATTTTACAACCTAAAAGTTTTTCAACAGCTAAAGCGTAGGCATGCTCTTGGCACATTGGCGAAACATAATCAAGACGATCAAAATACGGAACCGCTTGTAAATAAGTTTTATACTCAATGAGTTTTTCAGTACCGCGATGAAGTAAGCCAATATGCGGATCGGCACGTGTAATTACCTCGCCATTCATTTCTAAAATCAAACGAAGAACACCGTGAGCTGCAGGATGTTGCGGTCCAAAATTAATGGTGATATTTTTATCGTTTGTTGTATTAGTAAGGTTCGACACGGTAAATGATTAAATTTAAATAATGAAAAAAATAAAATTATTATTCAATTTTTAAATATCTGCAAAAAAAACTCAATATTAATTTTTGATATTTTTTTAAAAAATTTTCAAAAGCGAATTCAAAAAAATTTTTTAAATAGTTAAAAAAATATTTAGTTAAAATTAGTTACTTAATTAAAAACTAATAATTACTAACTGAAAATATTAGCTATTGATTGTTCCAATTTATTATTAGTTATTATTGCTTTTAATCCAATTGCGATTGGCATCATGTCAACAGAATGTCCAAGGCATAGTGATTTTTCTTGAAAGACTGGAATATCGATGGTTTTTTCAATAAATTTATCAATAGCAATTTTAATATTATCACTCTTTGGCGAGCCGTGATTATTGCCTTGCATAAAGTTTCCAAGAATAATTGCTAGAGGTTTGCGGTGTGATTCTTTGATGATTGTGGAAATTTGTTGGAAATAGCGATCAAGACGCTCACCATCTTCACCTTCATCTTCCAAAAACAAAATCTTTTGATGCCAATTAATTTGATTTTTGGTAGCAAAATTTCCGGCAATAACACTCACGCATCCACCAACAATTTCGCCATTAATCTCGTTAAAATTATGATTTTTAAGATTAATTAATTCATAATCAAATTTATTTTTTTTACCAGAAATTACATCGAGAATTGTTTGAATAGAATGTGGCGAAACCATATCCATCGCACATTGCACAAGCATCGGTGCACAAATTGTTGGAATTTGAAATTGTTGATTTAGAAAAATACTTATCGAAGCAATATCGCTAAAACCAATAAAAATCTTAGGAATTTTTGGTTTAGGCATTGATGTTAAAAATTCTAAAATTTCTGCACTACCATATCCACCGCGACTGCACCAAATTATTTTTGAGTGCGAATTTCCCCAGGCGTTTTGAAATTGTTGAAAACGATATTTGGGGTTAATAGTTGTGAATTCATGATTATTTTTGTTCTTTATTGTTGTGTTATCCTCAAGAAAAATATTTGCACGTAAATGATTTTTTGTTAAAAAATCTTTGATGGCATTAATCTCCATAGTAGTGCAGGGAGTACCCAGCGAAACAACTTCGATAAGATTATTATTTGTTAACATTTTTTAAAATTTTAAATTGCATTTGATCAAGTAAACTTTTAAAATTGGATTTAGTTGCGAATTTTTGCAACTAAATTTTTTAAAATTAATGAAATTTTTTTTGTTAATAAATGTCAGTAGAAAATAAAACTCAAGAAAAAATTATAATTTTTGATACCACTCTTCGCGATGGCGAGCAAGCTCCCGGTGCCACGATGAATATTGAGGAAAAATTGCTTATTGCTAAAGCGTTAGAAAAAATGGGTGTTGATGTTATTGAAGCGGGTTTTGCTTGCGCATCAAATGGTGATTTTGAAGCGGTAAATCGCATTGCTAAAACAATAAAAAATTCTACAATTTGCAGTTTAGCGCGTGCTAAAAAAAATGACATTGAAAAAGCCGCTCTAGCAGTTAAGCCAGCTAATAGTTCGCGTATTCATACCTTTATTGCCACCTCGCCAATACACATGGAATTCAAATTAAAAATGTCACCACAGCAAGTTTTAGAAGCCATAAAAGATAGCGTTACTTTAGCGAGAAATTTATGTGCGCAAGTGGATTGGTCACCTGAAGATGCTACTAGATCCGATCATGATTTTTTATTTAAAGCCATTGAAGTCGCAATTCAATCTGGAGCTAACACCATCAACATTCCCGATACTGTTGGCTACACAACTCCCGAAGAATATTTTGCACTGATTACCTCAATAAAAAATAATGTCAGCAATATTGACAAAGCCATTATTTCTGCGCATTGTCACGATGATTTGGGTTTGGGAGTTGCTAATTCATTATCGGCAATTCGCGCTGGAGCAAGGCAAATTGAATGCACAATTAATGGCATTGGCGAACGTGCTGGCAATGCAGCTCTTGAAGAAATTGTTATGGCAATAAAAACGCGTAATGATTTTTATAAAATTTCATGCGATATCGATACGACAATGATTTCGCGAGTTTCAAAATTAGTTTCAAGTATCACTGGATTTGCTGTGCAATATAACAAGGCAATAGTTGGCGCTAATGCTTTCGCTCATGAAAGTGGAATTCATCAAGATGGCATTTTGAAGAATCGCTCAACCTACGAAATCATGTCTCCACAGTCAGTTGGCTTAGAAAAAACATCATTAACTTTAGGAAAATTATCAGGTAGATCGGCATTCAAAGATCGCTTAAAAGATTTAGGTTATGAAATTTCCGATGAACTTTTGAAGCAAGCTTTTAATCGTTTTAAAGATTTAGCTGACAAGAAAAAAGAAATTTCAAATGAAGATTTGGTTGCCCTTGTAGATAATTCGATTGTTCATAATCAATCGCATTTCGAATTGACAAATTTAGAAATTAATTGTGGAACAAAAAAACAAGCGCAAGTAAAATTAAAAATAAGAATTGACAGCAAAGAAGTTGAAACTACTTTTGTTTCTAAAGACGGACCAGTTGATGCAATTTTTTCAGCGATTAGTGAAGCTATTCCTCATGACGCAAGTCTTGAGCTTTATCAAGTACAAGCTGTAACTCAAGGCACAGATGCGCAAGCTATTGTGGTGGTGCGTTTAAAACAAAATAATCGAATTTTTTCCGCTAATGGCGCTGACACTGATGTGTTAGTTGCTTCGGCGGTAGCTTATATTAACTGTTTAGATAAATTAAAAAACAAAAAGGAGTAAAAATGTTTTCAAAATTTTTTTCGTTAACTTCAAAAGATATCGCTATTGATTTAGGTACGGCAAATACCTTGGTTTATGTTCGTGGACAAGGTGTGGTGTTAAATGAACCTTCAGTAGTTGCGGTATTAAGAGAGAATGGCAAAATGATAACTTGCGCTTTCGGCAATACTGCGAAGATGATGCTGGGAAGAACTCCAGCAAAAATTGAAGCGATTCGTCCACTAAAAGATGGGGTTATTGCTGATTTTAAAGTTGCTGCCGAAATGATTAAACATTTCATTCGCGAAGTAAACCAAACCAAGAGCTGGCTAGGTCCACTGGTAATTATTTGCGTCCCATCTGGATCAACTCCTGTGGAAAGAAGAGCTATTCAGGATGCCGCAGAAGGTGCTGGTGCCAATGAAGTATTTTTAATTGAAGAGCCGATGGCCGCCGCGATCGGTGCTAATTTACCTGTTACCGAACCTACGGGATCAATGATTGTTGACATTGGTGGCGGAACTACTGAAGTTGGAATTTTATCTTTGGGTGGTATTGTCTATTCAAGATCGGTAAGGGTTGGTGGCGATAAAATGGATGAGGCAATTATTTCTTACATCAGACGTTATCAAAATTTATTAATCGGCGAATCAACAGCTGAAAGAATTAAAAAAAATATTGGTGCAGCTTGTCCTCCTGAAGATGGCGATGGAACAACAATCGAAGTTAAAGGTCGTGATTTATCAAACGGAATTCCTAAGGAAATGATTCTAACTGAAAGACAAATTGCCGAAAGTTTAATGGAGCCAGTTGAGCATATTGTTGATGCCATCAAGGTTGCACTTGAATGCACTCCTCCTGAATTATCGTCAGACATTGTTGAGAGAGGAATTGTTTTATCTGGTGGTGGAGCATTGTTGAAAAATTTAGATTTAGTGATTCGTCAAGCAACAGGCTTGCCAGTTTTTGTTGCCGAAGATCCTTTACTTTGTGTAGTTAATGGTTGTGGAAAAGTTTTAGAAAATACTAAAATGTTTCGCGCAACCTTGTTTAGACAAGATTAATCAAGAGCTATTTTCAATAAAATTATTTCTAACAAAATAAAGCCATGAAGCAATATTTAAATTTTGGTCATAAAAAATCTAATCTGAGTATTCAGCAAAGCTTCAATTTAGTTATAAAAAAAATTGAAGTTTTACTGTTTAGTTTTTTATGCATAATATGCATTATTGCTTCAAAAATAAGTGAAGATTTTTCTAAAGAAGTATCTTTTATTTTTGTTGGTATTTCTACACCAATTGTTGAAACAATCTCATTTCCATTTAATTCTACAATCGGTATTTTAACTGATTTTAGCGATCTAGTCAAAGCTAAAAAAGAAAATGTTATATTGAAAGCGGAGTTGCAAAAAATGCGCTCCTATTACATTTCAACCTTGAATACTTATCAAGAAAATAAAGATTTAAAACAAGCGTTAAATTTTGTAAAAGATAAATCAACTAACTATCGAGTTGCCCAAGTAATTGGCTGGTCGCATCAATTATTCAACAATAATGTTATCATTGATGCTGGAACTAATCGAGGAATTAGAGAAGGTAACATAGTGGTTGGCGATATTGGGGTTGTAGGTAGAATAGAGCATGTTGAAAAAACCAGATCACGTTTAATTTTAATCAATGATTCAACATCGCGAATTCCAGTGATGATTTCCAATGCTAGAGTTCGCGGAATTTTAGTTGGCAATAATAGCAATTTGATGGAAATAATATATTCTTCAAAGGGTAAAGAAATCGAAGTTGGTGACATGGTTTATACTTCGGGAGATGGCGATACGCTTCCTTCGGGATTATTTATCGGCCGTATTAAGAAAGTTGAAAATAATGTTATTTTGGTGTCGATGGTTGAAGATATTGCAAATCTTAATTTTGTAACAATTATTGATTATTAACTAATATTAATCGTTATTGTTGAAAATTTTAGCAATATTATTTTTTGATATTTTTTCACCATTTTCAATATAAAAAAAATTAATTTTTTTAATGATTGATTCAATTGCAAGGTAACTCCTTGTTGAATTGGCAATTATATCGTCAATAAGATCTCCAGATAGTTTGATTTGCTGTTGACTAAGCTGATTAGAAATTAGTATTTTCATGGTTTCAACACTGGGATTTTTTATTTCAGTTGCAAAGATATTTTTTAATCTAGAGTTTAAGTCCTTAAGACTGAATTTACGCTGATTATCATCGGCGAGAAGCAAAAAAACACGTGCTTCGCTAGCACTATTAATCAATGATAAAATTCTCTCTTCTTCAGTAATTTGCGAGTAATCATCAACAATAAAAAATTTGTTATTGGTAAAAATATTAAGCGGATTACTATCGTTTAAAATTTGCTTATCGATAAATTCGGCATGATATTTTTTTGCAAAAATATTTAGCAAGTGAGTTTTGCCGCAATTTTGTTCGCCCTTGAGAATCATGATTGGAAACTGCGTTGAGCCAAAATCATCTTGATTAAAAAATTTTTCTAAAAATTTATAAGCTGAAGAATTTTCAGGAGTTAAAATAAAATTTTTCTCTGTGAATTTTTCTTGATTTTGATTTGTAAAAGAGAAGCTAAGTTGCACAATAAAAGGATTTTGTTGAGTTTGCCATTTTTAAAAATTACATTTTAAAAAATTACATTTTTAAATAAAAATGGTATTTTAGATACCAAATCCAAATTAATAAATTCTAGCAAGTAAATTTTCAGATTAGGTCTGGTATTAATTGCTGATTTAAATTATTCGATGACCTTTGGTACGCTAAAATAGCCATATTTAGGATCATTGGCATTTTTTAGAACTTGCTGGGCAATATTGCCATCATTGACTATATCATTATGCAAAGTTAAACTACTTTCACAAACTGTTGTAAGTGGCGTAACCTTGGAAGTATCGATTTCATTAAGTTTATCAACCCAATCAAGAATATTGCTGATCTGGGTGCATAAATCTTGTTGTTTTTTTTGATCAATTTCAATCATCGCCAATCGAGCAACTTTTTCAATATCTTTAGGGGTAATTTTAGCCATATGACAATTACAGAATTTAAAAATTTTAAAACAAAAATAGTCGGTAAAAAATCCACTAATCTTGGGAGAATTATTTCCTTGGATGTTGGAACTAAAAGAATCGGCGTAGCAATTTGTGATGATTCACAAACAATATCCACGCCAAAAACAATTATAAATCGCCAAAGCAACCAAAAAGATTTTGCAGTTATTTTACAAATTTTGCAAGACACAAATGCTATTGCAATAGTGATTGGATTGCCTATCAATCTAGATGAAAGCAATAGCGCTATGTCTGAATTTGTAAAGCGTTTTGCACAAAATCTGGAGCAATTTTTGCACGATAATTTTGAAAACTCAACTATAAAAAACGAGATAGATATTTTACTATTTGACGAGAGATATTCAAGCTTTACAGCTCGTAGTATCAATAACCATAATTTAAAAAACTTTAAGCAAAAAAAATTTCTTGATGATGTTGCATCTAGCTTGATCTTAGAGCACTTCCTGCAAAACCTTCACCAAAGCAATAACTAAATCCTCAATCATTTTATCGGTATGCAAAGCGCTTGCGGTAATTCTTAATCTTTCATCGCCTTTTGCAACTGTAGGATAATTGATATGCTGAACATAAATATCGAAATCTTCTAAAAGTTTTTGTGAAATTTTTTGCGCACGCAAAGCATCGCCAATTCTAATCGAAATAATTTGTGATTGATTATCGACAAAATCGATATTATTAATTTTTAATAATGATTTTAGTTTTGTAACATTGCGATGTAAATTTTCGCGCTCAACATTGCTATTTTGAAGATGTTTGACATTGCTAATAATTGCGCTGGCGATTGCTGGAGGAAGTGAAGTGGTAAAAATAAAACCCGAAGCTAAACTGCGAATGGCATCAATTACCACCATATCTCCAGCGATATATCCACCAATCGCTCCAAAGCCCTTGGCAAAAGTTCCTTCGATCAAATCAATGTCTTTGGCTAAATTAAGTTGTTGACTTAATCCTCCGCCTCGAGAACCATAAAGTCCAACGGCATGTACTTCGTCGATATAAGTTAATGACTGATATTTTTTTGCTAAATTAATAATTTCGGCAATTTTTCCAAAATCACCATCCATTGAGTAAACTGATTCAAAGATAATAATCTTATTAGATTCAAGAGGATATTGTTTTAATAAATTTTCTAAATCCTCAACATCATTATGTTTAAAAATATGTTTTTTAGCTTTGCTATTATTGATTCCAGAAATAATTGAAGCGTGATTTTTGGCGTCAGAAAAAATTATTAAATCAGGAAGAATTTTTGCTAAAGCTTGAATCGATGCATCATTGGAAACATAACCCGAAGCAAATAGGCAAGCACTTTCCTTATCGTGAAGGTCAGCTATTATTTGCTCTAATTCAATTAAAATTTGTGAGGTTCCAGAGATATTACGAGTTCCACCCGAACCTACACCGTATAGATCTAAAGCATTTTTTGCTTCAGCGATTGCTTGAGGATTTTGACCCATTCCCAAATAATCATTTGAACACCAAATTATAATTTGCTTTTGATTATTATTGTTTACGGCGTAAGGAAAATTTCCGCAACTGCGTGAAATATTGACAAATTTACGATAGCGATTTTCCTCTTTTAACTTGGAAATGGTTTCAAAAAAATAACGATGTTTCATCAAAAAAATATTTGTAACTAAAAACTTTATTTATAATTATCTTCAAATAAGATTTAACCATAAATGTTGATAAACTAAAAGCTAATATTGGTATATAGTAACGAGTAATATTTTAAATTAAAGGTTAAATTTTGCGTAAGTTAAATAATCAATTAAGGCTTTATTTTCTAAGGACAAGATGGTTTTTTAATTGACGAAATGACAAAAAGTTAAGAGGAAATTCTAAAAAAACATGGGCCATACTTAAAAAAATCGTAATTAAAAATCCTGTGCGATAATCGATAAAATAAAGTCCCAAAACCAAAAAGTAAAAACTTGTAATCGCCAAAATTTTTTTTATCAAGCCAAGCTATTTCACTAAGATAATGCATTGGTCCAATAACTGCATAAGTAAATAAAAATAACTCAAGTGGAATCGCGATTGCTATTGCGAATGCAATAATCACTAGGAGAGAATTTATATTATCAAGATGATTTCTAAGGAAATCTTTGATCATAATTTATATTACTAATGAATTATTATTGTTCATAGCTAATGATTAATAATATTTTAAATATAAAAAAACAAAAACTTTATATATTAAAAAAATTAACAATATTTAGCATAAA
>CAILUF010000036.1 GCA_903837365.1 uncultured Alphaproteobacteria bacterium
GTAGCTTTTTCATTAGCAACTGAAGCAATTACCTCATTAACATTCATGTTGGTCTGCGTTCCCGAACCAGTTTGCCAAACTACCAAAGGAAAATGATTTTCATAAAACCAATCAAACTTATTTAAAATTTCATCAATCGCATCGACAATTTTATCGGCCAAATCGGGTGAGAATTTTTTAAATTCATCAGACTTAGGATCGCTTGCCATCAGGTCTTTATTGGTTAATGCACAAGCTTTTTTTATTAGCAACATTGCGTGAATAACTTCCTTGGGCATTTTATGTCCGGCATTATCAGTGCAAATCGGAAAGTTTTGAATACTGCGCTGAGTTTGCGCTGAGTAGTAAGCATCAAAGGGAACTTTAATTTCACCAAATGAATCAGTTTCGAGACGAAAATTTTTTGTCATAAATTTTAAATTTTAAATTAAAAAATGTTTACTTTGAATCATTTTTATTTACAGTTATTTAGTTTTAGTGAGTTTAGTGTTTTATTGTTAACTATTAGCAATTGAGGCAAACTCTTGTGCATCAAGACTTGCTCCTCCAACCAATAATCCATCGACATTGTCAATCTGCAAAATTTCTTGAGAATTTTTTGAATTCACTGATCCACCGTAAAGTAGAAAAAATTCTTCAATATTTGGAAAATTTTTACTAACAAAATCTTTAATAAAATTTGCCATTTGCGCAATTTCCAAACTAGAAGCATTTTGACCGGTTCCTATCGCCCAGATAGGTTCATAAGCGATAATTAATTTTTTTATTTCAGCCATTTTAGCGATTACACCGATGATTTGCTTAGCAACAAAATCTTGCTGTTCATTTTTAGTTCTGATATCAATATTTTCTCCAACGCATAGAACTGGTTGCAATTTATAATCAATGGCATTTTTAAATTTTTTGGCAATTATTTCGTCATTTTCATGATGATATTTTCTACGTTCACTATGTCCAATTATAACATATTCACAACCAACATCCTTTAGCATTTTTGCGCTTATATCGCCCGTAAATGCTCCACTATGCTCAATTCCGCAATCTTGAGCACCAAGCTTTATAATTCGCGAATTAAAAACAATATCGTTAAATTCTTCAACACTAAAATCTTCAACTTTTTTATTTTGTTGAATGGTAATTTTTTCAAAAAAAGCAAAGCCATCTTCCATCAATTCAGAATCGATATAATCAATGAGAATCGCAGGTGGACAAAGCACGATTAAACGTTTCGAAATTGACTCATAAACTTTGCCATATTTTTCAAAAAAAATATTCAGCCATTCGTCAGTCTTATCGAAATCTTGATTCATTTTCCAATTGGCAATAATAATTTTCATAAATTTATTTGTGATTAAGTAATTTTGCTAATTCTTGATAGAGTAAATTAAAACGCCATTTTCCAGCAATTTTTAACAAGATAAATTCAAGATTTTCTTGTGATAAAATTATTTTTTTTAAATCATGATTATTCAGTAAAAATTGTTCGGCGATTTTTTCTTCAAAAGCAATTTTGGTAATTATTTTTTTGGCTTCAAGGAAAATTATTTTTTGCGCAGAAGATAAAAATAAAACATCGTGATAATCATCGCCAATACTTGCTTCATCAATATTTTCTTCATTTAAAATTTCTTTAAGATTGCGCAAAGAAACTTCATCTATTTTAGTAATAATTTGCGAACTAATTTCACGACTTTGCGCTAACTCTTCGAGCTCCTCATCGCGCAAAAAATGCTGACGCGGAATATCGTAAATCCTTGCCTGATCTTCTCGCCACAGTAATAATTTTTTTAAGATAGCTACAAATTGCTGATTCTTTTTTCGTAACGAAAAATTGCGAATTAAATTATCTTTATTGCCATACAAAGCCTTATCAATAAAGCGCTCAATCTCTTCATCGTAAAATTCGCTACGCTGTTTTTCTTGTAAAATTTTTTGTAATTTTTCATAAATCTCATGCAGAAAAACTACATCGAGCGAAGCATATTGTAATTGCTTTTCGCTAAGTGGACGTCTACACCAATCACTTCTTTGCAACTTCTTATCGATCACAACTCCAAAGATTTTTTCTACTAAATTGCCATAGCCAACATTAGTTCCGTAATCGCAAAAATTCGCTAAGATTTGCGTATCGATAATTGACTGAGGTTTTAATGGCAATTTTAAAAAAAATATTTGTAAATCTTGCAAGCAAGAATGTAAAATTTTAATTATTTTATCATCAGCGATCAAGGCAAGAAAGCCTGATAGATCAAGACCTTCCATGCAATCAATTATAAAAATTTTTTTTTGCTGATCGATTTTTACCGCAACTTGAATAATTGACAATACTGGAAAATAAGTTTCGCTCCTAGAAAATTCTGTATCAATCCCAATTATTGGCGATTTTTTTATTTCATTAACAAGATTATTTAAGCTGTTATTTTCAGAGATATAAAAATATTTTTCGTCAATCATGGAGTTCTACCTCCGCTTGCCTTTTGTCCTGCTAGGCCTTGCAACATTTTTGTAAAATCAGGTTGCTGATCCTTTGGCGATGCTTGTTTTCGATTAACTCTTTTGGCCCAAGGAACATATCCTTTTATATCATCGCGAAGCTCTTCGCGATTGGGAGTTTGTTTTGGCATTCCAAGTTCCATTGGTTCAATACCCCTTCCAACTTCATGTCGTTTTGGAACTAATCCATCTTCTATAACTTTATGACTGGCATTGCTTGAGACCTCTTTGCCAAAAACTTTTAAATAAACATCCTTTACTCGCTCATAGTAATCATCTCTATAAAAATCTAAATATCCAGATTTGCAATGTTTTGCAAATTCTTGATAATATTTATCTTCGATTTCACTGGCGAAATTTTTTTGAAAAGCAGTTAATAATGGTTTGGAAATTTTTTCAAATTCTTTTTGATCCGGATCTTTACTGATTCTGTCAAGATTCCTATCAGCATTGATTTCAGCCAAATCATAAATTCCAATAACTCTTGTGAAATCTTTAAATTTTTTAAGATCTCCTTCTTCCAATATACTTAAAAAATTTTCTCTAAAACTTTCAAAATTATCATATTGTTGAAGTAAAAATTTTGGTGAATATCTACCAACATCCAAAGCGCATTCTTTATTTTCGATTTCTTTAGGGATTCGCTTCATTTCATCATAAATTTTTCTATAAAATAATTCATCATGAACTAAAATTTTCTTCAAAGACTTATCGATATCTTGATCGCTAAGTTGACAAAGTATTGGTAAAATTTTTTGCTCATCTTTTTCCTTTGACAAGGCTTTTAATTGCAAAATATCGTTTAACACTTTCTCAGTTAAAATTTGCGTCTTGCCATCCGCAGAATTTAATTTTATAAAATCTAAAATTTTATTAATTTTATGAGCCTTTTCAAACATTTTGAACTGATCTTCCATGGCATTTTTAGCAGCTTTATCAAAAACTCCCTCAAGCGATTTATTGGCATTTTGCAAAGTATCTTCAATCATTTTTTTTTGTTTTTTATATGATTTACTTTTAGCATCCATAAATTCAAGCTCTTGATCTAATTCCATAACTCCAGCTCCCATTGCCAAAGGAACATAGGCCAACGGCGAATTAAGCATTGGCGCTATAACTTGTGCACCTCCGTAAACCAAATTACTTCCAGCGACATTGTCAATAACGCCAACAATATCGCTAACTATGGGAGTTTTATCAAAAAATAATTCCACAAGTTTATCAACTTGTATCAAATCCATGAAATCGCCAAATGGTCCTAACTGATCACTTTTAACCATATTTGACATACTCTCACCAAAAGTCATATTTGGATCAAACATCGTTGCTAAACTATTGGTAATCGTATCGAGAAAAGGAACTGGCAAAAAAGGAGAAACAATTAAAAATAAATAAAAAAGTCTTTTTTTCAGCATACCGTCGCGCATTTCAACTAAACGCTGTGATTCATCTTCGGTATTTTTACTTACCGCATTAAATCTTTCATTGGTTTCTGCAACTTTTTGCAATATCGCTTTATCAAATTGTTCAAGCTTATCGATAATTCCATTTGATGCCAAAAAAAATTCCGTTTCACTTAATTCGCCATTTTCAAATTTGGTTTTTAAATTTTCTAAACGCAAAATAAAGGAATCATTGGCACCCTCTTTTTTTTGCGCATATTGCTGATATGCATCACGCAACATTTTTTGCAAAGTTGCATATTGACCAATGGTTTTTTTTGGATTGGCATTTCTCATGCCACCAATAATTTGCGCGTGAGTGGTTATTTTTTTTATAACTTTCTGAGCGCTTTCATTTACAGCATCAAATGCATCTCGATTGCGATACTCTTTATCTCCATACGAAATTGTATTACTCATAAAATTGCACTAATTAAAAAAATAAAATATTGTTAATTGAATAACTTGACAATATCATCACTTTAAATAACTTTTTAATAAATTCAATTGTTTTAACCAACCAGTTTAACTTTTAACCCATGAAAATGATATCTTCAAAAAAAATAATTTGCCTAGCATTTATCTTAGTTTCTCTAAGTTCTTGTCAGAATTTATTTAAAAAAACTCCGCAACCAGATTTTAAAATACAAGATGAGGTAAATACCCAGCCAGAAATTCAGCCATACGAAACAATTAACAGCGAGCAAGATGCAATTGCTTTAAATCAACAATCACAGCAAAAGTTGCAAGAAGTTGAAGTGCAAGATCGAATCTTTTTTGGCTATGATGCATTTGATTTAAACGACGAATCAAAAAAGGCTCTTGATAACCAAATTGCCTGGCTCAAAAGCGATGAGAAAATTAAAATTATCATCGAAGGACATTGCGATGAACGAGGAACTCGCGAATATAATTTAGCTCTTGGCGAACGTAGAGCCAATTCAGCAAAAAAATATTTAACCGATAAAGGCATTACCCAAAATCGTATCTCGTTAATTTCTTATGGCAAAGAAAAGCCAGCATTCTTTGGGGCGAGTGAAGAAATTTTTGCCAAAAATCGTCGTGCCGTAACTATTGTTGAAAAAAACTAAAAATAATTAAAAGTTAACAATTATTACTAATTCCTAACTTATTTACTTAGATCTTATAATATTTTGATTGAAGAAAAAAAGGTACCAGGTTACTTCGCAACTTCCGATTTAAAAAAATAAAATCAATAGCACAAAATAAAAATATAATCACGGATTGACGAGTTCACTTCGCCCGAGGCGAATGGGCGAATTCACTTCGCCCGAGGCGATTCGATATGTAACTAAATTTGCAAAGCAAATTTAATTAAAAATTCAATTGCATCATTTAAAAGTTAAAAATGGAATCATACCATTGCCAATTTTAAATCAGGCATTTGAATTTAAAGGCGAGGTCTGCGTAAAGCTACTAAAATGTAGCTGCGCAAAGACGAGACCTGA
>CAILUF010000037.1 GCA_903837365.1 uncultured Alphaproteobacteria bacterium
TAACCGACTTAACTCAACAGTCTCTTAGCCTTAAACTATTTACTTATAATTCGTTTAAGCAAAATTTTTTTATTAGAAAGTTTTTTTAATTTATAAAATTGCAAATTAACTTCAAAGATAATCATTAATTTCTGTTATTGATTAAGTTTTTCAATCAATAATTTTTCAATTAATGGCGTGGATTTTTTTAACTCTTTGCGCTACAATTCTGCAGACTTTTCGCAATATCGAACAAAAAAAACTTGGTCAAAAACTTGATTTATTAAGCGCATCTTGGTCGCGTTTTATCTTACCTTTTCCGATTGCCATTCTGGCAGTTATTTTATCTGTAAAAAATATTAATCACGATTTTTTTTACTATTGCTCCATATGCGCAATTTTTCAAATATTGGGAAATAGTTTAATGATCAAAACATTACAATCTAAAAATTTCTCCGTGGGGATTGCATTTTACAAAACCGAAGCATTACAAGCAACAATTGTAGGTGTCATAATTTTTAATCAAGATGTTTCCTTGATTACAATTTTAGCAATTATCACTGCTACAATCGGCATAATCATGATCTCAAATTTAAAATTTAAACATGGTAAAAAAGAATTTTTTAAATCATTAAAAACCCCATCAACAACTTATGGATTATTATCGGGATTTTGTTTTTCAATAACAGGTTTTAATTTAAAATTTGCTACCACTAATTTGAATAATCAAGGATTAAGCCAAATAAATTCAGGATTACTTACTTTGATGTTGGTAATTTTTTTACAAAATTTAATATATATTTCAATTAAATTTTTACAAAAAAGATTGAAAAATGATTTAAAAAATATTTTTAATACCGAAAATAAATTTAGTTTTTTTAAAGCTGCATTTTTTAGTTTTTGTGGTTCAGTTTGTTGGTTTTGTGCTTATAGTTTTGGTGATGTAATTTTAATAAAAACATTAGGTCAAATTGAAATAATTTTCGCCCTTTTAGTTTCGCATTTTATGATGAAAGAAAAAAACAACTTAACACAAATTATTGGTATTTTTTTAGTGTTAATTGGTATTGTGGTTACGATTACCTCTAATAGTTAAAGTTAAGTTACGTGTCGATTGCGCAAGCACGACTTAGAAAACCTATCGTTGCGCAAGCACGACTAAGAAAAATCCTGTCGTTGCGCAAGCACGACTAAGAAAAATCCTGTCGATTGCGCAAGCACGACTAAGAAAAAACCTGTCGATTGCGCAAGCACGACCTAGAAAAATCCTGTCGATTGCGCAAGCACGACTAGAAATAAATCCTGTCGTTGCGCAAGCACGACTAAGAAAAATCCTGTCGTTGCGCAAGCACGACCTAGAAAAATCTCCGTTGCCCCGTCGTTGCCTTACAACCCTAAAGTTTACAAAAATACTTGCAAAGCTCTTGGGCTATCGCCCCCCCTTAAGGGCCTTACGCCCCTACAAATTTGCACAAGCTCGATAAACCTTCAGGCTCTAGCTCCCCCCTTGAGGGCTCTTCGCGTTCAAAAAAAAGCCTAAACGGCTTTTTTTAGCGAAGAGCGGGATCAGGAGCGGATGCGACGCAATCCCTGGCGTGAATCTTTTTCAAA
>CAILUF010000038.1 GCA_903837365.1 uncultured Alphaproteobacteria bacterium
AATTAATGGCAGAAAGCCGAATTATATTTTATCGATGAAAGAGCCGGAAATATTAGGCAAAAGGTTTGATCGTAACGATAAATTAGAAATTTTTTAAAAAAAATAATAAAAAATTTTTACCTTTTTGATTGGTAATTTTAATTTTTTTTGCCTCTGTCATTTTAAAATTTAACGATATTAAATTGATTAATTTTTAAATATTTCAAGTTCCGCAAAATGTCTGTAAAACCTTTTGGTTATTGGTTGGAGGGGTATGATAAAAAATATTTTTTTCATCATAATCAAAAGGATTTTTTAAAACTTCTAAGAAATTTTCAAGCGGTTTAAAATCCAAATTATTTCCTGAATCAATAACTTCTTGAACAATGTGATTGCGAGCGATTATGTAGGGATTAATTGAGCGCATTTTTTTGGCAATTTTTTTTAAAATATTTTTGTTACTAAAATCATATTCTTGTTGCAATAAATTTTGCCAAGATAAAAACCATTTATAATATTCTTCATTCTTGATTATCAAGGGTTTTTGGCATAATAAATCATCGCTTAAATTAAAAAAACTTTGCTGATAATCGCATTTTTTTTGTTGTAAAATTTCTAAAAAATCAGCAATTAATTTTTGAGGAACTTGTTTTTCAAAACCTAATTTTTTCGCGATAATTTTTTGATATTTTTCATCAAATTCATTTTCAAATAAATCTAAAATTTCTAATAATTCTTGAGAATTTTTATTGACCAATGATAAGCAATTTGCTAAAATCCACAAATTCCATTTAGCGATTTTACCTTGATTTGCGTAAGCGTAACGACCATCTCGATCAATTGCACTAAAAACTTTTTTTGAATCATATTCATCTAAAAAAGCGCAAGGACCAAAATCAATTGCTTGTCCACTTATCGCCATATTATCGCTATTCATAACACCATGAATAAAGCCATTTGCTTGCAGTTTTGCAATCAAATTAGCTTGAGCAAAAACAATATCGCTAAATAATTTTGCAATTGATTTTGTAGAAGAATTTTCTTGAGGAAAATGGCGATTTATCACATAATCGCAAAGCTGTTGAATGGCCTTGTTATTGCCTCTTGAGGCAAAATATTCAAAAGTTCCAACGCGAATATGACTTTTGGCAACACGCGCAATCACCGCTCCCATATTGACTTCTTGGCGATAAACTGGTTCATTAGTTATGCACAAAGTTAAAATTCTTGTTGCAGGAATTTCTAGGTAATGCAAGGCTTCGCCGATGATTAATTCGCGAATTGCCGAAGCCAAAGTCATCAGCCCATCGCCATTGCGCGAAAATTTGGTTTGGCCGCTGCCTTTCAATTGAATATCGTAGCGTTGTGTTTTGCTGACAATTTCGCCGAGTAAAATCGCTCGCCCATCGCCAAGTTGAGGCACGAAATTACCGAATTGATGTCCAGCGTAAGCAAATGCAATTGGGGTTGAACTCTCATGAATTTTTTGACCCGAAAAAATTTCCTGATAATTTTTTTTAAAATTTTCTTGAATTTGCGATTTTTTTAAATCTTTTTTTAATAAATTTAACTCTTGCGCTAAATCAGAGTTGCAGTGCACCAAATCTGCGTTAGGGAAATTTTGTGGATTAATTTTTTGGTAAAAATCTGAAGAAAAATTATGATAGAAACTATTTTCAAAATTTAACATTTTTTTATAATTTTAAAATCTCAATTTTAAAAACAAATTAAAATTTTATAAATTATGAGAAACGCTTAACATCATTTCAATTTTAAATCAGGCCTTCTTAATTTAAAATTTGAATTTAAAGGCGAGGCCTGTGAAAGCCTAGATAGATCTAGATGCGCAAAGACGAGGATCTTAAAAATTCAATTGCATCGTTTAAATTTTCAATTTTAAAATTTATATCTTGATATGCTGTATTTTTATTTGCAATTATCGATCTCAAATAAAAATTACTGAACCGCAATTCCCCATTTTTTGCCGAGATATTTTTCTACCGCATTTCTTTCTTCGGCATTTAATGATCTTGAAAATGCAATTATTTCACCCATTGTTCCAACAAATCCAGAGTTATAACTACCGTTATTATTATCATCTCTTAAACCAATTAAAAGTGGCGAAAGAGTTGCGCCATAAGCTCCACCCATTCCTTGCGTATAACTTCCTCCCGATCCATATAAACCTTGTTCGTTACCGCCATTTTTATAAATTTTAATATTTGCCAAAGTTCCCGGGGTAAGAGGACTACTTAAAAAAACCATCGAAATAATTGTTGGCGCACCCTTCACAACTAAATTTCCGTTTGTAATTGTTCCAATCCCGCAACCCGCATGAATTCCAAAACTTCCAGAAGAATAATTAGCTACACCTATTCCGATTTCTGCATTCTTAGCGCAATTTTGAATTGGATACATAAACATGAATTTTTGTCCAGCAACATCATCAGAATTAAAAACTATAAATAAAGTTGCTGAACCGCCAGCAAAAAATGGACTAACATTTGTCTGACTTTTTAAAAAATATGCCCCATTAAAATAAATTCCTGGCAATCCATTTATGGCGCTACTTTTGTAGATTGGTTTGCGTGCTGAATCGGCTTGGACTAGATTAATGCTATCAGAAATTGAAAATGGATTTAAATCATACCAAGCACTTATTTGCGAACCATCACTTACTTCAGATGCAATAAAACTTTTTTCCATAATTGTATCATGCCATAAATAAAGATTTTTTATCGAAGGAACCGGAGAGTTTATAGTCATTGATCTAAGAGAGGTTAACTTCATGGCAAGAATAAGTCTCGAACTCTGCGTAACTCCTGCAACTAAGATACCGATGATCAAAATCACAATTGATAATTCAATCAGTGAAAAAGCTTTCTTGTTAATCATTTTTCTAACTTTATTTTTCTTTAA
>CAILUF010000039.1 GCA_903837365.1 uncultured Alphaproteobacteria bacterium
TTAATCGCCAAAATGTTATTATGAATTATTTTTAAAAACTATTTGCATTAACAAATTTAGTTTTTTATTATTAAAAAAATTGACTAAAAACAATAAATATCAAAACAAAAAATACCATTTTAATTTGTTATTTGATGATTAATTTTTTCAATTTACAAACTAAAATGGTATAACTTCTCTAACAAACTTTTATTTAAATTTTATGATTAAACTTGTCGAACTGATTATCGTTGTAACTCTTTTAATTTTTTCATTTCTTGCTGGTGTAAAATATGCTGACTCCGTTAAAAGTCACGTAAGCTGGTTATTTGAAAATAAAGAGGAAGAAATAGAACTTCCGGATTTATCAAATGAAAATGCTGTTGAAATTACTGCTCCTGCTGAAGGTTCTGCTCCGGCTGAAGGTGATGCTTCAGTTCCTGCTGATCAACAAAAACCAGTTGAAAATCAAGGTGCAAATACTGCAACTGATGCAAATGCTCCTGCTAATCCTGCAGCTCCTGTAGCTCCAGCTTCTAGCGCAAATGCTCCAGCAAATAATCAACCTAAGGTTGAACTTCAGCCAAAAAAATAATAGTCAATTAAGTTTAGCAATTATTATACACCACGAAATAAACCCATCAATTCTCACCGATAATTATCGAAATCTCCTTAAATCTCTTCATCGCTATTAATTTGTAATTATTTATAAATTAAAAATATTTTTTGTTGTTTACACCGCAATTAAAACCCATTCATATGCCTTACCTCATAGCATTTACGCTTAAAAATTTATTATTTAAGAATTGCAAATTAAGCTTTATTTTTTTGGTTAAAAACAGCAAAAAAGCTTTAAGCTGTAGATTAATTGAAGCGTCATTTTTTTACTTTTTTTATCTTAAAAATATTTTGCTTAATGGGGTATTTTTAAGTAGAAATATCATTGGTTATTTTTTTAAACTTTTTTGGTTAACAGAAACTTCGAAAAGAAAATTTTTTTTGATGATTAAAGCTTTAATCATCAGGGTTTTTTTGATAATTAAAACTTTAATCATCAGGGTTTTTTTGATAATTAAAGCTTTAATCATCAGGGTTTTTTTGATTATCAAAATATCGATATTTTTATTTTTTTGGCAAATAATTTTTACTCAAAAAACCTTAGCGCAACAAGAAGCGAGATCTTTGCGTGAAGCTGTGATTTCTTCGCAAAGTAAAAAGTTTTTTCAATCAAATCGAACTCGTCAATATCTATCTCTAGGAGGATCTTATGGTTCTGATTATAATTCAAAATCTTATCAAATTAATTCGCGATATTTTATGCAAAATGAAAATTTTACCAATGAAATTAACGCTCAGCATCAAGTGGACTATGTTGATACCGGTTCAGGTAAAAATAAAAAATATAAAGTAAAAAAATCGGAATTATATGATTTAATGTTATCTTCAAAAGCGAGAATTTTAAAAAGTAATAATTATGCAGTTATTTATCACCGCTCGATTTACGATAAATTTTCAACTTTTTTTTATGATCAGCGAAGCGCTATGGGAGTAGGTCGTATGTTTTTAAATCAAAAATTCGAAATTGATTTTTCTTTAGCTTATCGTGATGTTAAAATGAAAAATTATGAAATAAATTATTTATCATCATTGCGCATAATTCATAAATTTAATAATAAATTATCGCTTATGCAAAGAAGTTATATTTTTTTTGACAATAACTTGCTTGACCAAGAGCATAAAACTAGCTTGATTTATCGCCTTAACAATCAGTTGTCATTTGAGGTAAGGCATAATTTTGAAAAAAGGCGATATGTTGATGTTGCAAAAAAAACTGCAGTTAATCAGATTTCGCGCGGAGTTATTATCGGTTTAATTTTTGATTTATATTAAATTCTTCGTGAAAAAAATAATCTTAAAGCTTTTTTAGTGAAGGACGTTATGGCAAGAGGATCGGCAGGAATCTTCAACGCGCAAATAGTCATCGAAATTAAAATTTATTTTCAATTGCAAAAGGCAATTAAAAATCTATCGCGTAAGTTGCGATTCGTTCGCAATGAAACGATTTGACTTAAATATAAATTTGCATCAGTAAATTTAATTGAACTGGTTATTTAACTTATTTCTAAATTTGCGCTAGCAAATTTAATTAAAACCTTAAGAAAATTTAAATATTTTTCCCTAAGGTTCTGGGTGATAGAGGTGTTGCTGGCTGATGCGATAAAGATGTTAATAGCTGAGGTGACGAAGATATTTCTATTGCACACGAAGTTTCTGCTTCATTATCTTGAGTTCGATTTGCACTTTCTCTCAAAAGCGATTCTGATGATTTCCCCTTGGCTTGATTTGTTGGTGACAAGGAAGCGGATGTCGAGGATTTTTCTGTTTGCTTGGCAATGCGATTTTCAATTAGATCGATTATTTTTTGATTTTTAAATTCTATAGCTAAATCCAGAGCAGTTTTTCCATTTTGGTTTTTTAAACTTAAATCAATTTCTGGAGAACTTAATAATTTTTCAGTAGCGTCATATAATTCATATGCCACGGCAAAATGAAGTGCACTCTCCCCGTATTTATCTGTTGCATTTACATCAATTCTTGAATCTTCAAATATCATCTCAAAAATCTTGCCACCCTTTATTATGGCTGTCATGAGTGTATTTGCTTCAGAGTCATCTTGTGAATTTATATTGATGCCTTTATGTTCTAATAATTCTTTAACAATTTCAGTATTACCAGCTAGGATCGCCACTTGTAAAGAGGTTTTTTCTTCTGTTTTATTTTGTGAATTCACATCAATTCCCGGGGTATTTAATAATAATTTAACAAGTTCCAGGTCTTCTAATTCTATTGCTTTATCAAGAGCGCTTTGGCTGAAATCACCTCTCAAATTAATATCAGTATTAAGTTTAGGTGTGTTTAATAAAATCTCGATAATTTCATAATTTTTGTACCTTGTTGCAATTAATAAAGGTGTTTCTTTGTAAGTCCCGTGTATATTTACATTAATATTAGGAACTTTTAATAGTTCTTTTATAATTTGATTATTGCCAATTATAATCGCTAAGTGAAGAGCGGTATTTTGATCCTTATCTATCAAATTCACATCAATTTCGGGGTTTGTTAATAAAATTTTAACCAATTCCAAATTGCCTTTTTCTATTGCCATTATAAGGGCAGTTTTTCCATTGATATCTTTTAAATTCACGTCAATTTCAGGGATCTGCAATAACTCCTCGGCAATTTCATAATGCTCATATTTTATAGCCCTGAGAAGAGAAGTTTGTTGATAATAATCGCCTGAAGCATCATTCACATCGGCTCCTAATTTTTTAATTATATCAAGTCGACCAGAAATTTTAGCTCTTTGAAATTCTTCTGGATCACTAGTTATCGCATGGAAAGAAAAGTGGGGATATTTTTTAATATCTATTAGGGATAAATTTACTCTAGTGTCGCTTAAAAGTAATTTAACAATATCCAATTTGTATTGTTGCAATGCAATTGCAAGAGCGGTTTTTCCTGAATGATCTATTGAATTAACGTCAATTTTATCACTTGCTAATAGCATTTTAACTATCTCAAGATTGCCTTCTGCTACCGCTACTGCAAGAGCGGTTTTTCCTTCGCTATCTTTAAAATCTATCTCGATTGTAGGAGTTTTAAATAATTTTTCGGCAATTTTAAGATAACCCTTTTTAATTGCTAAGTGAAGGGCATTGTTGAGCTTAACTCCATGAGCATTTAATAAAATTTGAATATTTTCCAAATAACCTTTCTTTACTGCTAATGTAAGAGCGCTATCCCCATGATTATCTTTTATGTTTACGTCAATGCCAGGGGTATTTAATAACATTTCAATAGGTTCAGGATCGCGCATTTGTGATACAACGAAAAGTGGAGATCTTCCCGAGGAATCTTGCAAATTAACATCAATGCCAGGGATCTTTAATAACATTTCAATAGATTCAGGATCAAGTATTTGTGATGCAACTAAAAGTGGAGATCTTCCCAAGGAATCTTGCAAATTAACATCAATGCCAGGGATCTTTAATAATATTTCAAAAAGTTCACGGTTGCGCATTTGTGACGCAAGTAAAAGTGGAGATCTTCCCAAGGAATCTTGCAAATTAACATCAATGCCAGGAAGCTTCAACAACTCTTTGGCAATTTCAAATTTACCACTTTCGATAGCCTGATTAAGAGCAGTTTTATTTTCATCAATTCCTAATCGCATAAATAAATCAAGCAAACCATCTTGTTTAGCTCGTTGAAATATTCCTGGACTTAAAGTGAGCTCAGAGTAAGAAAATTTTCTTAAAATATTTCTGTCTATTAAAGCAACATTAATGTCATCAATATCCAATAAAATTCTGGCAAGCTCTAAATTATTTTGTTGCAATGCAATTGCAAGAGCGGTTTTTCCATCATGATTTTGCAAATTAACATCAACACCAGGGGTATTTAATAACATTTCAATAAGTTCGGGATCACCTCTTTTTGATGCAACTAAAAATGGAGAATTTCCTGAGTAATCTTGCAAATTAACATCAATGCCAGGGATCTTTAATAATATTTCAAAAAGTTCACGGTTGCGCATTTGTGACGCAAGTAAAAGTGGAGAATTTCCTGAGTAATCTTGCAAATTAACATCAATGCCAGGGATCTTTAATAATATTTCAAAAAGTTCACGGTTGCGCATTTGTGACGCAAGTAAAAGTGGAGATCTTCCCAAGGAATCTTGCGCATTAACATCAACTCCTGATTTTATAAACAAATCAAATAAACCATCTTCCTTAGCTTTTTGAAATGCTTCTGGAGATCGAGCGATTGCAAGGTAAGAAAAATCTTTCAATGAATCTATTTTGAAATTTAAAAATTTAATTTTTTGAGGATCTTCTGCATCTGGCATTGCAAAAATTGCCACACTTTTTTCGAGATCAGTAATTTGTCCGGTTGCAATATTTTGTATTGGATTTCTTCTCCTTTCTAGAAATCGTGAATACTTAAAAAATTCCGCTGAACTATAAATCGTTAAAGGTCTTGAATTGATCTCGGCAAATTCAAAAATAATAATCGCTTCTTTTAAATTAAGTTCAGATATTTTAGAAAAGGAGAGTGGACAAATCTCATCTTTTTTGCTAAGAAAAATTTGATTAATCAAGCTAATTTTTATTTTTCGAATATGTTCTTGAGTTAGCTCTATTGTTGTATTCAAAGAGCTTATAGATTTGGTAACTGATTCGAGAAATTTACTAATAAATTTATCTTGTTTTTCATTTAATTCAATATTTTCAATTTCTTCAGAAGCGCTTGTAATAGGTATTTTTTTATCAGCATCAAGAGTTAAAAATTTTTCATCTTTAAGTTTAATTTTTGTTTTATCGATAATTTTAAGTTTAAAATCACCAAAGGCTGGAATTTCAATTTGACCTTCAGTTATTTCCGTTAAATGAGCTCCATGCATAATTAAGTAAATTAAAAATTAGTAAAATATTATGGTTAAAGATAAATAAAATTAGGCTAAATACAACTTTATGTAATACAAATTTTTAATAATTAAAATAATTTTCTGATTATTAATAGCGTTTACACAAACCTCTTTGCGATAATATTTGGTAGGTCGCAAAGAAGATTTTACCTTTAAA
>CAILUF010000040.1 GCA_903837365.1 uncultured Alphaproteobacteria bacterium
GCTTAATCAAGAACATCTTAATTACTGGGATCGCAATGCTCCAATTTCTTTCAACAAAGATCAAAACAAAAAGAAATATTCTTTTCAAGAAGCGCAGAAATTAGTGATTGAAGCATATGCGGAATTTCATCCGCAAATGGCCGAAATTGCTCAACAATTTTTTGATAAAAACTGGATTGATGCACAGGTCAGAAATGGCAAGGACTCAGGAGCATATTCACATCCTTGTGTAACCTCAATTCATCCATATATCTTGATGAATTTTCAAGGAACTTCTCGCGATGTTATGACCTTAGCGCATGAATTAGGACATGGGATTCACCAGTTCCTTGCTCGTAAACAAGGATTTTTACAATGCTCTACTCCCCTTACTCTTGCGGAAACTGCATCGGTTTTTGGTGAGCAATTGGTTTTCCAAAAAATTTTAAAAAACGAAACCGATTTCGAGCTTAAAAAAATTATTATCGCCGATAAAATTGAGGACATGATTAACACGGTTATTCGTCAAATTGCTTTTCTGGATTTCGAAAAGAAGATTCATGATGAAAGAAAAAATGGCGAAATTGATATTGAAAAAATCAATCGATTTTGGCTAGAAATTCAAAAAGAAAGTCTTGGCGAAGCGTTCGTATTCGAGGATGAATATCGCTTTTTCTGGTGCTATATTTCTCACTTTATTCATGCACCTTTTTATGTTTATTCTTACGCATTTGGTGATTGCTTAGTTAATTCTTTATATTCCATTTACAAATCATCTAAAATAACAGATTTTAATAGTAAATATTTAAATATGTTAGAATTAGGTGGAGTTCATCATTACAAAGAAATGTTAAAACCATTTGGTTTGGATATTAGCAAAGCTGAATTTTGGCAATCCGGATTGAACGTGATAATTGATTATATTGATCAATTAGAAAAAATTTCTTGAAAGCTATAAATCAATTTTTAAGAATTGGCTTAAATTATTTGCAAGTTTTTTATGCAATCTTAAAAAAACATTTTTAATTAACAAAAATAACTGCTAAAATTATGATATTTTTTAAATTATTCACCTTAGCGTTTCTAGTATTATCAATTCAATCATGCACAACTTATTCGACCGATCTCAACGAATTGCAAAAAATTAAAGTTTCGGATTTGAGTCAAATCAAACGTGGCGAAACTTGTTCACGAAACTTGTTTGGAGCTTTTAGTTTTCCTTATTTTGGCGATACGGCAATCAGGATCAGCGGTGATCAATCGGTTATCACGGCAATTAAAAAAGCCAATATAACCGATGTATATGCAACGGATTTCTATAATCGTAATTATTTTTTTTATAGCAAAAGATGCACAGTAGTTTTTGGTAAATAAAATCCTTCCTTACCAAAATTTATGAACCACGAAGATTCAAAGATATTAATCAAAGAGCAATTTTATCAATATCAAAAAAGCTGGAAAAATTCTTTTTTAAATGGCTTTAGTGTTGATGAAAATAATCAACCAATTCCATGGTTTAGCTACAAAGCAATTGATTTCATTAAAAATTTTATCCAAAAAAATCATCGCATTTGTGAATATGGTTGTGGAGCTTCAACTTTATTTTTTAGTCAACAAGTTCAATGTTTAGTAGGTCTTGAAACTGATCCTATTTGGCTAAAAATTATTGAACAAAAAATCATTGAACAAGATTTTAAATATGATCAAAAATTACAATCTTTACAATTGAATAACGCACCAAAATTATCAGAAAAATTTTATAAAAATTTTTTTAGAAATTCTCAGCAAATAAATTTATACTTAAATGAAAATGCTATGCAGGATGATGATTATCAAAATTTTTGTAATTATTTTTTAGAAAAATTTGATATAATTATTATTGATTCCAAAAAAAGATTTAATTCAGCAAAACAAGCTATTCAAAGCTTGAAGCCAGATGGAATAATTATTCTTGACGATTCACAACGACCTAATTATCAAAAAATTTTTCAATATTTCGAGCAATTAGATTTTAAAAAAATGGATTTTTTTGGCATTGCTCCAGGGCAATTATCTCTAAAAAATACCACGATTTTTTATAAATAAAAAAGAGTTTTGACAATAAAAGCAAAAAATCTAATTTAAGAAAAATTACTAATATCACTTAACAATAAATGTTAATAAACTTAAAAAAATATTTTTGCATTTTAACTTTGATGATCCTGGTTTTTGCCTGTGAAAATAATTCATTGGATATATTAAATTCAAAAGAATCTATTTTAAAATCTGAACCAGTTTATGAATCTTATTTAGCCCTAGAATATCTAAACTTCTCGCGAAGATTAAAAACCATTAAAGATGAAAAAAATTCAGAATATTTTGCCAAAAAAGGTCTAGAAACTTTTATGCGCAAAGACATTCTTCCTGAAAATCCTTTGAAATGGAGAGTTGATAATAATCAAATTAAAGAAATGATTTTTATGCAAAAACGCATGGAAGAAGTCAATGGCATTGCCAGTTTACGTGTTCAATTACCAATTCAAATTGCTCATTTGCATTATCTTTATGACTGCTGGATTAGCAAGGAATCTAAAGCAATTTTTCTTGGCGATGAAATTGCCAATTGTCGCGTAACCTTCTCAAAACTTCTTGAAGAAATTGAGAGTTTTTATATAGAATCAAAAAAAGATAAATCACCAAAAACCAAAATTATTGAAAATAAATTTGATCGCTTTGAAATTGCATTTGATGCGCAAAATTCCAACCTTAATGACCAATCCAGTAAGCAATTACTTAGCACTTTAGATCATCTAAAAAAAGTTAAAGGTGTTTATAATCTACTTCTAGTTGGAAATGGCGATGATAATAGCAATAATTTAATCAATCAGAATTTGGCCAATGATCGCATCAACGCAGTTAAAAATTATTTAATAGCCAATGGTGTTGTTGATAATTTAATAACCATTAGCTATGAAGGTGAGGATTTACCAGACATCGTCACAAATGATTCGCAAGATAATAAAATAAATAGAATTGTAGCGATTTATATTTTTTATCAAGGCAATAATTTTTCACCCTACCCTTTACCATTATTACAAAATTTATATTTGCGTGATCAAATTTCTAAAGCCCGTGAACAAAGAGGACTTCAAAATTAATTATGAATTTTTCATTAAAAAATTATCAAAAAATTGTTATAAAAATTGGCTCATCACTTCTTGTTGAAGATGGAAAAATCCGTGAAAAATGGCTTAATCATTTTGCCCAAGATGTTGCCAATCTTCACAAAGAAAATATCGAAATAATTATTGTTACATCTGGAGCGGTAGCACTGGGAAGATCGGTATTATTTAATAATTCACAACAAAAATTAACTCTTGCACAAAAACAAGCATGCGCTTCGGTTGGGCAAATAAATTTGATGAGCATTTATAATAAAATTTTTGAAAAACAAAATTTAACTGCTGCACAAATTTTACTTACTGCTTCAGATTGTAATGCCCGTAATCGTTATCTAAATTGTCAAAATACCATTAAAACTTTACTCAAACTCAAAGCAATTGCAATCATCAATGAGAATGATTCAATTGCAGTTGATGAAATTAAAATTGGCGATAATGATCGCCTAGCTTCAAGAGTTGCGCAAATGGTTGAAGCTGATTTACTTTTACTCTTCTCTGACATTGATGGTTTGTACGATAAAAATCCCAAGACCAATAAAAATGCTAAATTTATTAGCCAAGTTCATAAAATTGACCAAACAATTGAAAATATGGCGAAAGGTTCGCAGTCAAAGGTTGGAACCGGTGGAATGATTACCAAAATTCAAGCAGCCAAAATGGCTCTTAATGCAAATTGTTCAACGATTATTACCAGTGGAATTGAAGATTATGCGCTAAAAAAATTATTCAATGGTGACAAAAAATTCACTATTTTTAGTCATAAAATTTTACCTAAAACAGAAGTAAAACATCTCAGTAAATCAAAAAAGAATTGGCTTTCAGGAGTTGTAAATGCCAAAGCAGAGTTGATAATAAATCAACGCGCTGGCGAAACTTTAAAACAAAAAAAAGTAAGCTTATTAGCAGTTGGAGTTATTGATCTGAAGGGAGATTTTTCTAAGGGCGATGTCGTATATATTAAAAATGAAAAAGGACAACATATTGCAAGTGGCGTAGTCAATTACGATAAAAAAGATGCTGAAAAAATCCTCAAAAAAAATTCTCAGGAAATTAAAAAAATCCTAGGAAAATCTTCTAAGCCAGAATTAGTTCACCTTGATAATCTTTTTATAATTAGTTAGAAATGTTTACTTTCAATATAAAAAAACATTTTTTATTTTTTTTAACTATTAATAAACCATTTCTATTAACTATTACTATTTATTGTTTATTACTATTTAAAAGTCAAGTTGCGCGAGCAGATGAGCTACAAAACATTACTTCCCAGCAAGATTTAATTATTAGAAATCAGCAAAATTTTAATGAATTCGAAGCGCGACAAAAAGAACAACAAAACATTCAAGACGATTTCGACCAAAAGAAAAATCAACTTCAAGATGTTGAATTAGATTCAAGTGAGAATGAAAATATCAGCAAAAATAAATGTAAAATTATCCATCAGCTAATCATTACAAACGCTGAATCTCTAAGCACTCAAACTAAAGATCGTATAACTGCAGAAATAATTGGACAATGTTTTAGTAATAAAAAAATTTCCAAAATAATTGAAAGAATTACCGATATTTATGATCAAAAAGGCTATGTTACTGCAGAATTTGAAATGCTCCAAGATCGCTTAAATAAAGGAATAATCGAAATTAAAGTTATTGAAAAAACTATTGAAAAAATAATTCTTAACTACTCAAAATCTCCACCAAATTCCTTGTCTTATAAATTGCAAAAACTTAGCGCATTTGGTTTTATAGAAGGAAAAAAACTCAATGCCAATGATCTTGCGCAAGGCCTTTACCAAATTAATCGTCTAAAATCAAATAACGCAAATTATCAAATTAGCAACTCGCTAAATCGTGATCGCAATATTGTAATCATCAATAATCAAAAAAAATTTCCAGCTCATTTTAGTGCTAGCCATGATAATCTTGGCAATAAATCTACGGGCATTTATCGCAGTTCATTTCATAGTTCATTTGATAATATTTTAGCTATGAATGAAAATATTAATCTCTTTTACAACACCAATCTCAATGATAATCATGCTTCTCGCGATATCAAAACTTATGCAACAAGTCTTTACTTTCCCCTCGCCTATTATAGCCTATCTGTTGATGGATCAAAAAGTGATTTCTACGGATTAGATTCGCTTAATCGAAATTTTTCTGGATATTCATCGCGATATAATGTTACCCTCAACAAACTTCTTGTTGAGAATTTAGATTATCGCTTTTCTGCGAAAATTGGTATAACCCAAAAGGAAACTGCAAGTTATTTACAACAGATAAAAGTTAATAATTCTCAACGACGTTTAACAATTCTTAATGCCAACATTTTAGCAACTTATTTTCTTGATCAAAATACCACGATTTATTTTAAACCATCAATCGCTCAAGGACTTGGCGTTCTAGGAGCTTATCGCGATTACAATTATAACAATCCGCAATTAAATTTTACTATTTTACGATTTTATAGCTCATTACAAAAAAACTTTTATGCTTTTAATTTTAATAAACCAATTGCATTAGTTAGCGAAATTGATAGCCAGCTCAGCAATAAAAAACTTTTCGGATCTGAGCAAATTGCAATTGGTGGATATACTACAGTCAGAGGATTTCGCGAGAGAAATATCGCTGGTGAAAATGGTTTTTATTGGCGAAATAAATTACAAATTAATCTAGGATCAATCATCCAAAAAACTACAATCACTCCTAATCAACATTTTAGCAAAACAAAAATCGAACCTTTTATCGATTTTGGTCATATTCGTCAACAATCCGCTAACAAGTCTACAAGCATTGCTGGAACTGGTTTCAAGACTATTTATAGCAATAATTATTTTAGCGCATCTCTTACCATGTCATGGGCTTTACAGCAATCTAGATTAATTTCTAACACAACCAAAGAAAATAAAATGATTTATTTTGAAATCGCTACAAAATGTTGTTTATTTTAAAAATAACTTTAAAAAAATAAAATTGCCTTTAAAATAAACTCATTCTAACCTAGAGCTTAGTTCTTTTTCAAAAGTTAAAAATATTTGTAATGCAAATTTTGCGCCAAAAAAAAATAAAAGGAATTTTTATTCTTATCAAATTTCTAGTTGCATTAAGCCTTATTTCTTGCACGTCTTGCTCATCGCTTAGCAAATCGCAAATTATAAATTCTAAAAAAACTGAAGCAATTTCAGTTCTTGAACTCAAGATTTTGTATAATGGAATTGAAGAAAAACGCAATAGTGGATTAATTGGCGAATGCCATTTAGTATTTGGAAGTGATAATGGATCAGTTAAGTTTAGTAACAATGATGATTATTCTTTTTATGTTATCAAAACCAAGCCTGGTATCGTTAAAATCAAAGCTTTAAAATGCTCCAACTGGATTGTTTATTTTAAAAATCGTCATCTCAATTTAGGAGAATTGGAGTTTAATGCCAAACCTGATCATATAAATTACTTGGGAAATTTAGTTATCAATTATGAGCCACGTGGTTTTGGCTTTTTGGATATTATTGGGCTTGGTGGAATCATCAATGATAGCAATGCTTCGTTTGATATTAAAATTTATGATAACACTGAAAAATCAGTAAATTTTTTAAAAGAATTTTATCCTGAATTAAGATATCGCAACGTTCTTAAATCAATGATTCATCAACATAAAAATACCAAAGCTAAACTTCAAGATTTAGAAACGAGACAAAAAAATAAAGTAACAAATGACAATGATGACAAATCATTCAAGCAAGAAAATTTTCAAAATAATTTAGATCAACAAAATTTTTCTAAAATTCCAGAAAAACCAAAAGATCAGTTAATTAATTCTGACCCAGTTCCTAACTATCCTGCACAAAATAATTCACCGATTTCCACTCCGGTAATTATCCCAATTATCCCAATTATTCCTGCGAAAATAATACCAAATAATACTTCGAACTCAACTCCTGAAACATCTAATTCAATCTCAATTCAAAGTGATGTAAGTGGCGAACAAATTAACAAAGATGCCGTAAATAACGAAAGAAAAATTGGTCGTATTATTCGCAGAAATAAAGCTCTTCGTGAAAATAATAATGTTGAACAACCTGTAAATAATCAACCGATTTCCAATCCAGGTGTAAATGAAAGCTTTAACCCCAGAACTAGATTTAGACCTAGTGAAGTTCAATAAATTAGACCTAATGAATTTCAATAAAACATAAGTTAAATAAAGAAAATTAACTGATAATATTTTTTTGCCAATTCAAAAGGCTTGCCAATAAGCAAGTAACTTTGCGAATAAGAAACAAGTAACTTTGCCAATAAGAAATAGAAAGATAAGAAATAGTAAAGATAAGATAACGAAGGCAATGAAAATAATGATCGAGCAATATTTTTAAACTATTTTA
>CAILUF010000041.1 GCA_903837365.1 uncultured Alphaproteobacteria bacterium
ACTATTTGCAATTATAAAAAAATCATGTTTATTAAATATAAATGTTTTTTTTAGATTTATTAAAAATAGTTAGAAATTAAACAAAATTAATCAAATATATAAATGTCAACAAAAAAATTACCAAAAAATACCAACGCTTCATCGCAATTTATGGAAGAAAAATTCATTAAGGTTGTAGGGGCAAAAGAGCATAATCTAAAAAATGTTAGCATACAAATTCCTAAAAATGAATTGGTTGTAGTTACGGGTCTCAGCGGTTCTGGTAAGTCATCTCTTGTTTTCGATACAATATACGCCGAAGGGCAAAGACGATTTATCGAAAGTCTTTCAGCTTATGCTCGACAATTTCTTGACATGCAAGATAAACCCGATGTTGAATCAATTACCGGACTTTCTCCGGCGATTGCCATTGATCAAAAAACTACATCGCGCAATCCACGATCAACCGTTGGAACTGTTACTGAAATTTACGATCATTTTCGTTTACTTTTTGCGCGTATCGGAACTCCATATTCGCCAAGCACAGGTAAACCAATTGTCAGCCAATCGGCTTCGGTAATTGTCGATAAAATTTTATCTCTACCAAAAAAAACTCGCATTTACATTCTTGCGCCAATAGTTCGCGGACAAAAAGGTGAGTTTCGCAAAGAAATGATGAATGCTCGCAAACAAGGATTTCAAAGGCTCAAAGTTAATGGCAAAATTCACGATCTTAATGAAATTTTACCAGTTTTAGATAAAAATAAAAAACATGATATCGAAGTTGTAATTGATCGCATAGTGATTTCACAAGATCTTGGCAATCGAGTTTCTGACTCAGTTGAAACTGCTTTAAAAATTGGCGAAGGTTTGCTTTATCTTGAAATAGTTAGCCTATCTGAAGATCATCTCAAAGAGCAAAAAAATAAAAAAAAGAATGTCAATGATAAAGTAAATAGCGATATAGCGGATGCAAGCGAAGGTGACATTATTCTTTTCAGCGAAAAATTTTCTTGTCCAGATTCTGATTTTAGTATTGGCGAAATTGAGCCAAGATTATTTTCGTTCAACTCGCCATTTGGCGCATGTAAACATTGCGATGGACTTGGAACGGAGCAATATTTTAGCACTGATTTAATTATCGAAGATGAAAATCTATCACTGCGTCAAGGAGCGATTTCGCTATGGCAAGGAACGCAAGAAAGATTCTTTCAGCAAGTTCTTAGCGCTATGTCTCTTACTTACAAATTTAGCCTTGATGCTCCTTTCAAAACTCTAAGCCAAGAAGTTAAAAATAGGATTTTTTACGGTACTGGCGATGAAGAAATTGAGCTAAAAATTGAAGATGGATTAAAGGCCATCAAAGTTAAAAAAACTTTTGATGGGGTGATAAATATTTTGCAAAAACGTATCGCCGAAAATGAAGATGAAAATGCTGGCGATGAATTTGCAAAATTTCAATCTTCTCGAGTATGCGATAGTTGCGGAGGATATCGCTTAAATCAACAAGCTTTGTGTATTAAAATTGCTGGACTTCATATTGGCCAAGTAAGCAGAATGTCTGTCGATAAATCGGTCGAATGGTTTGAAGATCTACCCAATCACCTCACTAACATGCAACAACAAATTTCCGAAAGATTGCTTAAAGAAATTACTCGGCGATTAGGTTTTTTAAAAAATGTTGGTCTTGAATATTTAACAGTTAGTCGTGAAGCAGGAACTCTTTCGGGAGGAGAAGCGCAACGAATTCGCCTTGCCTCACAAATTGGTTCGGGATTATCAGGAGTCCTTTACGTTCTTGACGAACCTTCAATTGGCCTTCACCAATCCGATAATGATAAATTAATTTGCACCTTAAAAAATCTTCGCGATTTAGGCAATTCAGTGATCGTCGTTGAACATGACGAAGAAATGATGCGCGAAGCTCAATATCTTATCGATGTTGGACCAGGTGCAGGAATTCACGGTGGCGAAATTATTTCTGCCGGTAAACCAGAATTTGTGATCAATGATATAAATAGCATTACTGGTCAATATTTAAGCGGTAAAAGAACCATTGAGATACCGAGTAAAAGACGTAAAATTGACGAGAAAAAAATGATTAACCTTAGAGGTGCAACGCTTAATAATCTAAAAAATATTACTCTCAATTTACCTTTAAAAATTTTCACCGCAATATCGGGAATTTCAGGCGGTGGAAAATCGAGCTTAATAATCAAAACTCTTTACCCTGCCCTAAACAAAATTATCAACAAAGCGAGATTGGTTCCTGGACCTTATACCGGAATTTCTGGATTCCATTTTATTGATAAAATTATCGAAATCGATCAGTCACCGATTGGTCGTACACCTCGCTCCAATCCATGTACTTACGTTGGTGCTTTTACTTTTATTCGTGAATTTTATGCCAATCTCAATGAATCAAAAGCGCGTGGCTATAAGGTTGGAAGATTTTCTTTTAATGTCAAAGGTGGAAGATGCGAAACCTGTCAGGGTGATGGTGTAATCAAAATCGAAATGCATTTTCTTCCCGATGTTTATGTTAAATGCGAAACTTGCCAAGGCAAAAGATATAATCGCGAAACTCTCGAAATAAAATATAAAAACAAATCAATCTCTGATGTCCTAGAAATGACTGCCGAAGATGCTAGTGAGTTTTTTTCTAGCATGTCGCACATTAACGATAAATTCAAAGCATTATGCGATGTTGGACTAGGTTACATCAAAATCGGGCAAAGTGCCACAACGCTATCAGGAGGTGAAGCACAAAGAATAAAACTCGCCAAAGAATTAAGTCGCAAAGCTACGGGTGACACGCTTTACATCCTCGATGAACCAACCACCGGATTGCATTTTGAAGACATCAACAAACTTCTCAAAGTTCTTCACAAACTTGTCGATAGTGGAAATTCAATTTTGGTAATTGAGCATAATTTGGATGTTTTAAAAACTGCGGATTGGATTATTGATATCGGACCATGTGGCGGAGAGAAAGGCGGATATATAGTTGCCGAAGGAACTCCTGAGGAAATTGCTAAAAATAAAAATTCCGTTACTGGAAAATATTTATCTAAAGTTTTAAAAAAATAAATATGCTTGAACAAAAATCACTTCGCGAATCTTTGCTTGCTTGTTCAATTCTCGTTCATAAACGCATGCATGATTTATTGCCTGAAAATTTTTCAAATTCAAAAATCGTTGATTCGATGCGTTATTCAGCCCTTTCTGACGGCAAAAGAATTCGTCCATTTTTAGTAATTGCTTCAGCAAAAATTTTTGGGCTATCTGCTCTAGCTTCTCTAAATACTGCAACCGCAATTGAATTTATTCATTGCTATTCGCTAATTCACGATGATTTGCCAGCGATGGATAATGATGATTATCGCCGAGGTCAACCAACTAATCACAAAAAATTTGATGAAGCAACGGCGATTCTTGCTGGCGATTCTTTACTTACTTACGCCTTTGAAATTCTTGCACAAATTCAAACTCATAATGATCCAGCAGTACGTTGTGACCTCATCAAAACTATCGCCAAAGCCGTTGGATTTATGGGGATGACCGGTGGACAAATGATGGATATTGAAAATGCTAATAAAAAAATTTCTAAAGAGGAATTGGCGAATTTGCATCGCTTAAAAACTGGCGAATTGTTTATGGCATCCGCAGAAGCAGGAGCAATTCTTGGACATGCATCTCCTGATGATCGCAAATCATTACGTTTCTTTGCCAATGATCTTGGCTTGGCGTTTCAAATTCGTGACGATATTCTTGATCATCAAGGAATTAATATTGGCAAAATTAATCTCGATGAAACAGTTCATAAAAAACCCAAGGATAATACTAGCATCGTTGATATTGTAGGGCTAGATCAATCTAACAAACAGTTACAAATTTTACGTGAACAAGCAATTTCTCACCTTAAAACTTTTGGCAAAAAAGCCGAATTATTAATTGATTTAACTAATTTTGTAATCGCTCGCGATCGCTAAATCATAGTTAAATTAATAATAATTTCATTAAAGATTGGGCAGGAACTGGCCAAAAAATCATTTAATAATTTAATTTTTCACCACAAATATTAAAATTTAAAATTATGAATGAAAAAGAATTAAAAAAATTATTAGAAAATTTACTAAAAAAAGGCGAATGCGATTATATTGAGTTTAAAAAAAATTATAATTTATTTAAAGATAGATTTAATTTTTTTGAATATTATTCAGC
>CAILUF010000042.1 GCA_903837365.1 uncultured Alphaproteobacteria bacterium
ATAATAATAAATAATTATGCCTAGTTTTGATATAGTATCTAAAATTAATATTCAAGAAATTGATAACGCTGTCAACTCAACATTAAGAGAGCTTACCAATCGCTATGATTTCAAAGGAGCGGTTTTTACTATTGAACTAAAAACCAAAGATAATGTTATTAATATCACTGCTGATAGTGAATATAAACTTACGGCAATTCAGGAATCCTTAAAAACATATGTAACTAAGCGAGGAGTTGATGCACGTGCTTTAGATTTCCAAAAAGAGCAGGGTGCTGGGGGACAAATGTTGCGTCAAGAAGTTAAGTTACGCAATGGTATTGAACAAGAAATGGCGAAAGATATTATCAAAAAAATTAAAGAAGAAAAAATTAAAGTACAAGCTTCAATCAAGGGCGATGAGCTTCGCGTTGATGGCAAAAAAAGAGATGATTTGCAGGATGCAATAGCATTCATTAAAAAAACTGATTTTAAAATTCCTCTGCAATTTATTAATTTTCGCGAATAATTTTTTAAAATTTATTATTCAGTTAAAAGTGAATTTTCAAGTTAATTTTGGAGAATCAACCTCCGCCGATGAAATGAACAATTTCAATATTTGAGCCATTGTTCAATATTGTTTTTACAAAATCATCGGGATGAATGATGATTAAATCTACTTCAATGGCAATTTTTTTAATATCTAATTGATATTGCAAAATTAAATCATTAAGACTTAGATCCTTGTCTATCAAAGTTTCAATGCCATTAATTGTAATTGTAATTTTCGACATTTTAAAATTTTTAAAATTGAATTATGAAAAATGTTGTTTAAGTTAATTTTTTATCATTTTAAAGTAAAAAAAAATATAAGCAAAAATTTATTAATTTTAATTTCATGATTTTTAAGCGCTATCTCTTTAAAACCAATTTGCTATATACCTCAAGCATCTGCGCTATTTTAATTTTTCTAATTTGGTTTAGTAGAGTAAATGGCTTTGTAAGCTACATAACCGAAAATGGCATTGAAGTAAGTAAGTTTATAAATTTATTCGTGTTGATTTTGCCGTGGTTATTGATGGTTATTATTCCAATTTCACTTTTCGTTGGAACGTTAATTAATTTCAATCGTTTAAAAAATAATAATGAAATTACGATTTTAAAAAATTCCGGATTAACAAAATTGCAAATATGTCAGCCAATAATTTTCCTTGCAATTATTTGCAGTTTAATTTGTTATTTTATTGCCTTCTTTTTGATGCCTTATGCTAACAGAATATTGAAAGAATCGCGTATGGCGATAAATGAAAATTATACCAATATAGCTTTCAAATCCAAAACCTTTGAGAGTTTTAAAGACTTAACAATTTACAGTAAAAAACGCGATGAAGAAAATAATCTTTTTGAAATTTTTTTACATGATAGAAGAGCTAGTGAATATGGCTTAACAATTACTTCCCGTAAAGGAAAAATAGTTATTCGTAATAAATCTGCTTTTTTAGAGATGGAGCAAGGAACTGTTCAAAAATTCAATTATAAAGATAGAAATAGTGAAATTATGAAATTTGATAATTATGTTTTTAATCTCAGCGAATCTACAAAAGTCAATCTTAACAACAAGTTAAAACCTAATGAATATTACTTTCATGAACTACTCAATCCACCTGAGAATCTAACTGAAATTGAATATAAAAAAATTAAAAGTGAAATTCACGAAAGATTAATTGATCCTTTATTATCAATAGTTCTGACCTTAATAGCTCTTTCTTTAATTTTGAAAGGGGAGTTTAAAAGAAATGGCAATGCAAACTATATAATTTATTCAGTATTAACAGCATCTACTTATTTTATGTTAAACATATTAAGTTATAGTTTTGTTAAATATTCAAGTAATTTGGCAATATTGCCTTATTTAAATTTTATTATTTTCACATATATTGCCTTGGAAATATTACGAAAAAATTATCGCATAAAAAATGCTCATTAAATCAATAAACATATATCTTGCCAAAAATTTTATTAAACGTTTTTTGCAACTTACCTGCGCGTTTTCTTTATTGATTTTCTTTATTAATTTTATAGATATTTTAAATCGCACAAATCAAGTAGATTTTCTGACAAAATTAATTATGTCAATGTGCACTGTTCCGCAATTGATTAACGAAATTTCTTCATCATTAATTTTAATATCGGCAATTATTTGTTACTTTAATTTATCAATGCGTAGCGAAATTACCATAATTCGTAATTGTGGATTATCGCTTTGGCATGTTGCTACGCCAATATCAATTAGCGCATTAACTATTGGAATTTTTTGGATTGTAATTTTTCAGCCACTTAGTATCAAAAGTTCAAAATTACTTGAAAATTTTGAAAACAATAATTTTGGCGAACATAAAATTAACCAAGATGGCAAGAAAATAAAAATCAATGCCCAAAATCCTATTTGGTTGCGCCAAGAGAATCTAGAAAATGAGGGTGAAGAAATTATTATTGGAGCTGAAGGATTTGATCAGGATAATCTAAAATTTTACAATGTCAGTCTTTGGTTTTTTAATAAAGACGGATTATTTTATAAGAGAATCGATAGCGAAGAAATGATTTTACTTAAAGAAAATTTAATTTTAAAAAATAACATAATTAATCAGGAATCGCCAATTTTGAATAGCGAAGAATTCCAAAAAAATTTCAATCTTTTAAGTAAAGAAAGTAACAAAAATCTCAATCAACAATTCGCCAAAGTAGTTATCAAAACAAATCTCAGCGCAGATTTTATTTTAAAAAAAATTTTCAATAATACTCAAAATATCAACAACTTTAATCTTTTTGAAATACCAAAATTAATTAAGGAGATGGAAAATTCTGGTTTAAATTCACAAAAATATCGCGTTAGATTACATTACCTTTACAATCTTGCGCTAATGTTTATAGCGATGACTTTGATCGCTTGTTATTTTGGAATTAATCACGTGCGCAATCAAAAATCATTAGCGATGATATTTTTAGGCATAATAGTTGGAGTAACCTTTTACATATCTGGATCGATTCTCAATTCGATTGGATCATCCGGATTAATTTCAGTTTTCGCATCGACATGGATGGTCAGCTTAATTTGTATTGCAATGGGCATTTTGTTAATTTATCACAAGGAAAAAAATTAAATGTTGAAATTTAACTTTAAAAATGATAAAATTTTGTTATTGCTACTAAAAAACTTTTTAGTTAAAAATAGTAATAACAAAACAAAACAAATTAAAACTAATTAAATTTATTAATTATGAAAAACTTTAAAAACCTTATTACTCTAACCTCGATACTAGCGGTTTCGCTAGCAATGTCTTGCTCAAAAAAAACTGAATCCGGTGTGGTTAAGTCATCAAAAGGTGATCTTAGCGATCTTCCAGCTTGGGTTCTTGATCCATCAGTTAAGGATGGAGTTGGTGGCGTTGGTATTGCCAGTCCTTCTAAAGGTGGAATTAAATTCCAACTTCCAAAAGCTGAATTAGATGCTAAAGGAAATATTGCTTCTACAATTCAATCAGAAATTTCTAGAGTTACCAAGAACGCACTTCGTTCTGCAAAAGTAAATGAGAATGACGATGTTGAAGAATTTTTCGCACAAGCTTCAAAAGAAGTTGTAAAAAATTTACCACTTTCAGGCGTTAAAAGACTTAACATTTTTAAAGCTGAGGATGGAACTCTTTACGTTCATATGGTTCTAACAAAAGAAGATTATAGCAAATTCTTAGAAAATAGCCAAAAAAACATGGAAGCTACTCTTGCTAAAACTAAACTTAGTCGCGATAACATCAACAAATCTCAAGCAGCTACCAAAGAACTATTTGATGAGCTAGAAAAAGAAAGAGGAAATGAACCAGTTAAAGCTTCTACTTCATCTGCTCAATAGATAATTATCTTAAACAAATTCACCACATTTGTTCACCAATTTTAAATTTAAATTAATTAATTTATGATCAAAAAAATTTTAACATGCTCATTTTTATTGTGCATGATTGCTTCTTGCGCAACTCCCAATCAAAGCGAAGAATCCAAGAGTGGCAATGCTTCACAACGTTCTGGTCGTATTAATTCAAGCGAATCTAATACTAAAGATATTTTTAAAGAAATCGATTAGTAAATTCAAAACACTTGATCAATAAATTTAATTTTATGAAAAAAACTTTTTTAGCTATTTGTTTGATACTTACTTACGCTTGTTCTTCATCGAATAGTAGTAATAAAAATCAAGATTCTAATGCGCCAAGTTTTTATATTAAAGCTCGCCAAAATAATGCAGAGAGTCTCTACGGGGTTGCCGAAGGTTACTCTCTTGAGGAAGCTACCAAGAATGCATTAGCTGACTCAGCTTCGCGATTAATTGTAAGTATTTCTTCTGAAACTACATTAACACGCCAAGAAGACAATAATAACGAGCATGAAGAAATACGCCAGAAGGTTAAACAAAGTGTTGAAAAAATTAGTTTTAGTAATTTCAAAACTTCTAAAAGCGAAAAGATTGCTAATAAATTTTATGTTGAAGTTGAAATTGAGCGTCAGCCATTTATCAATGAGCAAAAAGAAAGAGTTGGTTTTGTTGAGAAAAAAATAAATGATCTCGATAAAAATTCACAGGGAAAAAATCCAATTCAAAGACGTAATTCATTAATTAAAATTAACGAATTGGCAAAAGAACTCGAGCTTAAGAGTATGATAATACGTGGTTCTGGCGAAGAATTTAATCTTAAAGATAAACTTGCTTTAATTGCAAAATTTCAAAATGAATTAGAAAAATCATCTGACAATATTGAATTCTTTTTTGATTTAGGTTCGCCAAAAGAAATCGTGCAGATTATTCGTAGCGCTCTCAATAAAGAGAAGCTTAAAATTACCAACAAATTAAATAAAAATGATGATAATCAAGTGATTATTAAAATTGAAAATTTTAGCAAAACAAATCATATCTACGAAGCGCATATGACTAAAACTAAAATCGATTTTGAAAATTTATCACAAGGAAAAATTCTTGCTAGCAATAGCGTTGAAGTTACCGGAAGTTCAACGATTAGCGAGAAAGAGTCTTACAATGCTAGCCTAAAATCCCTTGAAGAAAAAATTGAAAATGATGGAATTTTAAAAGTTTTAGGAATTTTAAATTAGAAAATAAATTTTTAAAAAAATAACTAACTAACTTTTAAAAAATTCACAGACTTAACTACCATTTCCACTTTTAAATGATGCAATTGAATTTTAGATCTCGTCTTTGCGCACCTAGATTCACGGGGATTTACGCAGACCTGCTTTTAAATTCAAATGACTGATTTAAAATAGTATAATATCATTTCAACTTTGAATTAGAGTTTAGATGGTTGAGCTACTAGATTTTAAAATTCCGTAGCTAGAGCTTCAAGTCTTGATGAGGTCTGTATAAATTGTAACTTTACAATTTTGTTTTTGTAACTTTGCAATTTCGACAAAGAAAATTAAACGATTTTTAAAAAATAAAATTTAATTTTCTAAGCTAATTAAATTTCTAAGTTATTTAATTTTCTAAGCTAATTGAATTTCCAAGCTAATTAAATTGCTTAGTTTAATTAAATTAAACCAATTTTTTTAAGCTGATTTTTAATACGTTCCTTGCTGGATTCTGAGGGTTCGCACAACGGAAGGCGAATCTCATTGCTACATAAATTCATTAAACTCATTGCGTATTTTACTGAAATTGGATTAGTCTCGCAAAACATTGCGCTATGTAAATCATTAAGTTTATCTTGTAAAATTAATGCCGATTTGTAATCGCCTTGCGCACAGAATTTTTGCAAATCACTAACCATTTTTGGAGCAATGTTTGAAGTTACCGAAATTACGCCATTTCCACCCATCGCATTAAATCCTATCGCCGTAGCATCTTCGCCTGATAAAAATTCAAATTCTTTTTTTACTAATAATCTTAGCGAGGCAACGCGAGCCAAATCGCCAGTTGCATCTTTAATCCCAGCAACATTTTTTAATTGCGAAATTTTCGCTAAATTTTCATCGCTAATGTTAATCACTGAACGTCCTGGAATATTATAAATGTAAAGTGGAATTTGACATTTATCTAACTCACTAAAATGCAAAAAAACGCCGTGAGGATTTGGTTTGTTGTAGTATGGAGATACGATCAAGCAAGAATCTGCGCCAACTTTTTTAGCGTGATTGGTCATGATAATTGCTTCTTGAGTGGAATTTGAACCCGTACCAGCCATGACTTTAATACGTTTATTAACTATCGCAACGCTGAGCTCAATAACGTGATTATGTTCCTCGTGAGTCAGGGTTGGCGATTCGCCTGTTGTCCCGCATGGAACGATACCATCAATGCCATTTTTAATTTGAATTTCAATGAGATTTTCTAAAGCTTTTTCGTCAATTTTATTATTTTTAAAAGGCGTAATAAGAGCCGTATAAGTTGAGATTTTCATGAATCTTAAAAAAATTAATTTTTTAATTGATTTATTTTTTTGAAAGAAAAATAATCGTAAATAAAGTTTTGTCTTTTAATTTAAAGATCAAAATGATTAAATTAATTACATAAGATATTTTTGAATTTCTTAAATTCAATCATCAAATAAAATTTTGATCAAATGAATTGTTTCGATCTTTCTAATGCTCCAACTGATAACGTCAATAACGTTGCGCGAGTAGTTGGTAAAATAGCCAGTAGCGAATGCGTTTCGACGCAATTTTTGCCTGTTCTAATCTTTTTAGCAATAGCAATTGGCTTATCAATTGTGATAATTTTAATTCCATTTATTATTAATAAAATGCGTCCCGATCTTGAAAAAAATTCGCCTTATGAGTGCGGATTTGAAGGGCAGGGTAAGGTTCGAAATAATTTTTCAGTGCAATTTTATTTAGTGGCAATTTTATTTATAATTTTTGATTTAGAAATCGCCTTTCTTTTTCCATGGGCAGTTACGTTAAAGGATATCGGTGTTTTTGGTTATTCATCAATGATGATATTTCTTGCCTTACTTACAATTGGATTTATTTATGAGTGGAAACGCGGAGCTTTAGAATGGAAATAACAATAACCAATAAAATTTATTAATACTAATTGTAAACCAATATTTTTTAATTTTTATGAATAATCTCTCACCTCTTAATCAAGATTTGCTTTTAAATCAAGCTTTTGATGAGGTTAATAACCAAGGTTTTGTTACTGCAAAGTTGGATGATTTAATTAATTGGGCAAGGACCGGATCGCTTTGGCCAATGACTTTCGGACTAGCTTGTTGTGCAGTTGAAATGATGCAAACTGCGGCGAGTCGTTACGATATTGATCGTTTTGGAATGGTTTTTCGTCCATCTCCACGTCAATCGGATGTTATGATTGTTGCAGGAACTTTAACCAATAAAATGGCTCCAGCATTGCGTAAAGTTTATGATCAAATGGCTGAACCACGTTATGTAATTTCAATGGGAAGTTGTGCTAATGGTGGAGGTTATTACCATTATTCTTATTCAGTAGTGAGAGGATGTGATCGAATTGTTCCGGTTGACGTTTATGTTCCAGGATGTCCTCCAACTGCAGAAGCATTGCTTTACGGAGTTTTAGTTTTGCAAAGAAAAATTAAAAGACAAAAAAATTTTTCTTTACCAAAAATTATAAAAAAAATATAAATTATGTTTCAGGATTTATCGCTTCAAGCCAAATATATCAAAGATAATTTTAACGAGGTTAATATTGTCGAGCCAATAGTTAACGATAATTTAATCATTTATGTTTCGAAAGAAAAAATTATTGAATTACTTACTTTTTTGCGTGATGATTTGCAGTTATCCTTTAAAACTTTGTTAGATGTTTTTGGTGCGGATATGCTTGGCATAAGATCGCCGAGATTCGAAGTAATTTATAATCTTTTAAGTTATAAGTTAAATAATCGCATCACCATCAAGGTTTCAATTGACGATAAACAACAAGTTCCATCGGTTGAAAAAATATTTTCTTCAGCTAATTGGTATGAGCGCGAAATTTTCGATATGTATGGCATTGAATTTAGCGATCATAGCGATTTGCGAAGAATTTTAACTGATTATAATTTTGAAGGTCATCCATTGCGCAAAGACTTTCCTCTTACTGGTTATAATGAGCTACGTTATGATGATGAAAAAAAAGCAATCGTTTATGAGCCTGTAAAACTCCAACAAGAATTTCGTAATTTTGATTTTGAAATGCCTTGGGAAGGAACGCAGTATGTTATTAAAAATATTGATAAAAAATAAACAGCTTAAAAAAATTAATTTTAGTTTTTAAAATTTTACTTTTACAATTTCTTAGAAACTTATTTTTTATGGAAAAATCATTTATAAAATCAATTGAATTGTCTTTTAATAAGGCAAATAAAGGTCAAGAACAAGTCAATAATATCATATATTGGTGGGGTGTTTTAGCTTATTTAATTTCATATTTTATAATAAATAAAATAATTTTCTTAGTTGATATTAAAGCGCTTGATATCCTTATTTGCCTGCTTACTTGTATATATTTTATTTGGCATATTTTTGTTTTACATAAATGCAAGCCCAAAAAACCAGAAATTAGTGATGAAGAAAAAAAGAAAATTGAATTGGAAAGAAAAAAAGAAATGCCTAAAAAAATTATTCGTAAAATTTTCTTACGAGAGCCAATTTTTAAATGGAATACAATCTCGGTTATCACCGCTGTAGATCTTTTTGCTATAGCTCATTTTAGCGGTTATTTTTTTCGCTAATAATTATAATACCCGATTTCAACATCAACTCTAAAATTTCATCCATTTAGAATTGCAAATTAAGTTCAAATTTTTGATTGAAAAAATTGAAAAATATTTTACTTAATTAATAAATTTTTAAATGATTTAAATTAATCAACATCGTAATTTTTTAAAAATTCTGCAACCAAATAAAGCGAACCAGTAAGAAGAGTTAGTTGAGAAGAAAGTTGATTTATTCTAGCAAAGGCTTGTAAAAAATTTGAAGCGATGTAGTAGTTTATTTTTAATTTATTGGCAATTTCGCAAAATTCCTCAATGCTTATCGCTCTAGGCTGATTGGGAATTAGCATAAAAATTATTTCATCAATTTGATAATTATTATTTTCACTTATTTCGCGAAGAAAATCCTTGTAATTTTTATCATTAAGCATTGAAAAAATTATGGAAATTTTTTGTTTTGAAAATTTATTTAGAAATTGTTTTACGGTTTTTGCGCCTTGCATATTATGACTTCCATCTAAATAAAATTGACAATTTTTTGGTAATAATTTTAAAAAATTTTCGTCATTAATTTTTTGTAAACGACCTCGCCAAGAAGCGCTTTTTAGGCCATCTAAAATTTGAGAATAACTAATTGAAAATTTGTTTTGTAGCATTACGCAACTCATCGCCAAAACGGCATTTTCTAGTTGATACGAGCCATTTAATCCTAATTTTATCTCGCTTAAATTGCTAATTTTATCGGCAATAAAATCTGAGCAATTAACTAAATTAGAATTTAATTGCAATGCTTTATTGCTAATAACTTCCATTACTTCTGGTTGTTGATTAGTGGTTATAGTTAAGCAATTTTTTTTGATAATTCCTGCCTTGGCAGAAGCGATTTTTTTCAACGTATCGCCAAGATATTGTTGATGATCAAAATCGATAGTGGTGATGATTGAACAAAGTGGATTATCGATGACATTCGTAGCGTCAAATTCTCCACCAAGTCCAGTTTCAAGAAGTAAAATATCGGCTTTGATTCGACTAAATGCCACAAAGCTAGCAACCGTTGTTCCTTCAAAAAAAGTCACAGGAATTTCTGGAAATATTTTGCTGGCAATTTCAACCTCATGCAAAATTTCATTGAGCATGTAATCGCTAATAATTTCATCGGCTATTTCAATTCTTTCATTAAAATTTACAAGATGAGGAGAAGTGTAACGATGAACTTTATAACCAGATTTATTAAAAATACTTTTTAAAAATGCTAAAGTTGAACCTTTGCCATTTGTCCCAGCAATATGAATGGTTGGTGGTAGATTGAAATGCGGATTATTTAAGCGTGAAAGTAAATTTTTAACCCGATCAATATTTAAATCAATATGATGAAAATTATTAGGATCTGGCCAAGAAGGTAAAAGCATGAATAATTATTTTTTTACAACTTTCAAAAAAACTTGATAAGTACGATGGAAATGGTAATTAAATTCTGCTCCTAAAATAAATATCAAGCTTATTAAATAAAAAAACATTAGTGAAATAATGATCCCAGCAATTGAGCCATAAACAAAATTTAATTGATGAAATTGTTCAAGATAAAATGAAAAAAGATGCTCTAAAACAATCCATAAAAAAACGGCCAAAATTGATCCTGGCACGGTTTGAGTAATTTTTTGTTTGGCATTGGGAAGGGCATAGTACAGCATCGACGTTGCAGTAGCAAGAAGAAATAAAAAAGCAATATAGCGCAAATAAAAGAAATCATAATCAATATTTAAAGCGAAATTAAATTTTACTTCAAGATCCTTTAGAACTCGAGGAACAATCACGAAGGTGATAATTGCGCTGATAATTGTAAAAATAATTACAAAAAATTCCATAATACTAAAAAGCCTTCGCCATAAATAAGGAGGAGGAAAGGCAACGCGATAAGCACGATTTAAAATTGTTCTACATCCTTCAACCGATGAGGATGCGGTCCAGATAACTCCTATAATTGCGATAGTTAAAAAACTATTTTCAGGACCAGAGACAATCTCATTGATTCTTGGCGATAAAGCCTGAGCCATTTCCTTGGGAATTGAGTGAAGAATGTTATTAACAAAATCAACGCCAATTTCCGAAGCTCCAACCAAGCCGATAATTGAGATTAAAAAAATTAACGAAGGAAATAAAGATAAAATACTTAAGAAAGCTAGATAGCCAGCGTGCTCGATACCATCGTGACGAATAGTATCAATAATCGCAATTCTCAAAATTTTGATTGGAATCAGGCAATATTTATGAAAGTAATAGTCAATTTTATTGCGTTTAATAAATTTTTTTTTCCGGGTTTTAGTTATCATTTTTAAAAATTTATTTATAAACTTTTTTCAAAGGAAAATTGATTTAAATTAAATTTATGCAAAGCGAAAATTTTTTGCAAAATATTATTTTTAGTTGCTAATTTAGCTGATATAATTTGGCAATTATTTTTTTTTGCAATTGATTCAAGCTTAGATATGGCAAGTTCAGTAAAACTTTGCGAATCTTCGCTATTTTTTATTAAGAAATTATAAATTTCAAGATATTTTGTTGATGATAAATGATTTATAATATTATAAGAAATAATTGCGCAAACCTCTTGATTTTGATTATTTATAACTAAAAATACTTTATATGAATTACTATTTAATTTATTTTTTACGTTTTCTTTTTCGCAATCAAAGTTATCTTTCAAAAGCTCGTAAGCTGAAGAAACAGTATCATCGCTAAGATAATATTGGGAAGAAATTTCGGCAATTTGTAACATATTTTATTTTTTAAAATTGACAAATTTTTGTAAAAAATTATTTTTGCTATCGCAAGCAAAATAAAATCACTGTTAATTTTTTATTTAAACTTGATAAAAAGCAATGTAAAATTTCTTTATTATTGCCTACTTGCTAGTTAAATTTTTTCAATAAAAATGGGAATATATTTAAATCAAAAAAATTTATTTTTAAAAAAACGCAAAAAAAATATGAGTGAAAAAAAAATTAAAAAGATTGTATTAGCATACTCCGGTGGACTTGATACTTCAGTTATTTTAAAATGGTTACAAGAAAATTACCAATGCGAAGTTGTAACTTTCACTGCTGATTTGGGGCAGGGTGAAGAATTGGAACCAGCCAGAAAAAAAGCACAAATGCTTGGCGTAAAAGAAATTTTTATAGAAGATTTGCGCGAAGAATTTGTAAGTAATTATGTTTTTCCAATGTTTCGCGCTAATGCACTTTACGAAGGAGTATATTTGCTTGGAACATCAATTGCGCGACCATTAATTGCTAAAAGACAAATTGAAATTGCTACGCAAGTTGGTGCTGATGCGGTTGCCCATGGTGCAACTGGCAAAGGTAATGATCAGGTTCGTTTTGAACTTGGTTACTACGCAAATAGACCGGATATTAAAATCATTGCTCCATGGCGAATCTGGGATTTAAATTCGCGAACCAAATTGATCGAATATGCCACGCAACATCAAATCCCAGTTGCTAAGGATAAACTTGGCGAAGCGCCATATTCAGTTGATGCCAATCTTTTACATACTTCAAGCGAAGGAAAAGTTTTGGAAGATCCAGCGCAAGAAGCTCCGGAATATGTTTATCAACGAACTGTAAATCCTTTAAA
>CAILUF010000043.1 GCA_903837365.1 uncultured Alphaproteobacteria bacterium
AGAAAATAAAGGTTTTTACAAGATCAACGCAACCAAGTTACTAAAAACAAAATTTATCAAAATTGTTGATAAATTCTGCATTTAGTAATTCCTGTTAATTTTAATTTAATTTCAAATGCCTAGAGTTTCTGTTGTTGCTAAAAATTACGCCAAAGCGCTTTTTTTAGTAGGAAGAAAAAATAATTTACTTGATAAAATCCTAGAGGAATTGACTTCTTTTAAACAAAATTTTAGCACAAGCTTTTCTCACGAATTGAAAAATCCGGTAATTTCAAAAGCTGATCTTGATAAAATTATTAAGGAAGTTTCTAAAAAATTTAATCTTAGCGCATTAAGTGCCAATTTTTTTTCATCAATAGTGCGTAATCGCCGTTTGAATTTATTTCCCGAAATTTATGAAGAATTTTGTCGACTTCATCGCCAATATCAAAATATTTTAGAAGTTGAATTAATTTTTTCTGCTGAGCCTCAAAAGCTTCAGGTTGATCAAGTTAAATTGGTTATTGGAAAAAAATATCCCAACAAAACTATTGCAGTTCGTATCTCTATCAAGGAAAAAATTCTTGGAGGAATGCAAATTAAAATTGGCTCAGAAATGATTGATGCCAGTCTTAAAAACCAGCTCGATACTCTTAAAAAAGATTGTCTTGCGGTTATAAATTAAGAGTTTACTTGCCTTTTAATTTTTTACGTTAAATAGTGAAACTCTAAAACTTTAAATAATTTTAAATAACAAAAGTTAAGAATTATGGAACTCAAAATCGAAGAATATTCCAATATTTTAAAAAGAACAATTGAGAATTATCATACCTCTGCAGAATTTGAAGGGGTTGGTGAGGTTATCAAGGTTGGCGATGGTATTGCTAAAGTTTATGGTCTTGATCAAGTTCAAGCTGGAGAGCTTGTTGAATTTGAATCAGGCGTAAAAGGCATGGCCTTAAATCTTGAAACCGATAGCGTTGGTATCGTGTTGTTTGGTGATGCGCAAAAAATCAAAGAAGGTTCGAATGTCAAAAGAACTGGTAAAATTGTTGAAATCCCAGTGGGTAAATCTTTGCTTGGTCGCGTAGTTGATGCGCTTGGAAATCCAATTGATGGTAAAGGTCCGTTGCACGATGTTGAATATCGTCGTGTTGAAATTAAAGCTCCAGGAATTATTGCCCGTCAATCAGTTTCTGAGCCTATGCAAACTGGCATTAAAGCTATCGATAGTTTAATTCCAATTGGTCGTGGACAAAGAGAATTAATCATTGGCGATCGTCAAACTGGTAAAACCGCAATTGTGATCGACACATTCATCAATCAAGCTAAAGCTCACAAAGAAAATGACGAAAAGAAAAAACTTTATTGCATTTATGTTGCCATTGGTCAGAAGCGCTCAACTGTTGCGCAAATTGTAAAAACTCTTGAGGATGCTGGGGCAATGCAATATTCAATTGTAGTTTCTGCGACAGCTTCCGAAGCTGCTGCTTTACAATTTTTTGCGCCATATACCGGATGCACCATTGGTGAATATTTCCGTGATAATGGCATGCATGCTTTGGTTGCATATGATGATCTTAGTAAACACGCGGTTGCATATCGCGAGATGTCTTTATTGCTTCGTCGCCCTCCGGGTCGTGAAGCTTATCCAGGGGATGTTTTTTACATTCACTCGCGTCTTCTTGAGCGTGCCGCTAAAATGTCTGAAGCCATGGGCGGAGGATCGCTTACCGCATTGCCAATTATTGAAACTCAAGCAGGCGATGTTTCGGCTTATATTCCTACGAATGTTATTTCGATTACTGACGGGCAAATTTTTTTAGAAACCGAATTATTTTACAAAGGAATAAAACCTGCTGTTAACGTTGGCCTTTCAGTTTCGCGTGTTGGTTCAGCAGCGCAAACTAAAGCAATGAAACAAGTTGCGGGAAGTATTAAACTTGACTTAGCTCAGTTTCGCGAGCTTGAAGCATTTGCTCAATTTGGATCTGATTTAGATTTAGCAACTCAAAAACTTCTCGATAAAGGTCGTAAACTTACTGAATTGCTTAAGCAAGAGCAATATAAGCCAGTCGCATTAGAAGAGCAAGTTGCATCAATCTATGTTGGTGTTAAAGGTTATTTGGACAAGGTTGCAGTGAAAGAAGTTAATAGATTTGAACGTGAATTTTTACGCAAACTTTATTCTTCATATCCTGAAATTCTTCAATCAATTAAACAAGAAAATAAAATCAGTGAAGAAATCGAAGCTAAACTTAAAAAAGTAATCGAGGATTTTGTTGCGTATTTTGTAAATCATGCTCCCGCAACCGATCTTGATCATAGCGGTTTATCGGATCGTTTGGAGCATAAAAATATTAAAAATTAAAAACTAACAATTTCTGTTGGAGTTTAATAAAATTAATTATGGCTAACTTAAAAATATTAAAAACTAGAATTAAGTCAGTGCGTTCAACGCAAAAGATGACTAAAGCCATGAAAATGGTTGCGGCATCTCGCTTGAAAAAAGCTAAATTAGCGGTTGAACATTCCCGTCCTTATGCGCAAAAAATTAAAGAAATGATTGTTGAATTGGCGAATAATGTTAGAAATCGCGATAATTTTAGTGAAAAATTTCCTTTGCTTACCGGAAGATCAACTCCGCAAACTTATTTGTTATTGGTAATTTCTTCAGATCGTGGATTGTGTGGTGGATTGAACAGCTCAACGGTTAAATATACTAAAAATCGCGTTAATCAATTGATTGCGTTAGGTCATCAAGTCAAGATTTTTTGTGTAGGTCGAAAAGCTTATGAGCAAATTAAAATTCCTTTTGGCGATAAAATAATTGAGCGCAATTTCGGAATTTTTAAAAATGCTATTGACTATAAAGTTGCTGATGGAATTGCCAATAAACTTGTCGATTTATTTGCAGAATGTAAGTTTGATATTTGCGAAGTTATTTATAGCAAATTTAAATCTGCGATAGTTCAAGAGCAAGTTGCATCGCAAATTATTCCTGCAAAAATAAATGTTACCTCTGAATCTGAAATCTTGGAAAAAAATAATTTAGCGGAATCGCCAATTGTTTACGAACCTTCTCAAGATGAAGTTTTGCAAGATTTATTGCCCAAAAATATTTCAATGCAAATTTATAATTTCTTGTTAGAAAATAACGCTTCTGAACATGGCGCAAGAATGGCTGCGATGGAATCAGCTACGAATAATGCTGGTAAGATGATTAAAAATTTAACTTTAGTTTATAATCGAACTAGGCAAGCTAATATCACCAAGGAACTTATTGATATTATATCGGGCGCTAATACAGTCTAAAATACCATCACCACTTTTAAACGATGCAATTGAATTTTAATTAAATTTGCTAACGCAAATTTAGCTTCAGATCGAATCGTCAATTTAATTAAATTTGCCAAGGCAAATTTAGCTTAGAATCGAATCGCCTCGGGCGAAGTGAATTCGCCCATCTCGCCTCGGGCGAAGTGAATTCGCCCATCTGCGATATTGTTTTTGTTTTTTTATTTGGAGGTTGAGACGCTTTGTCGCAACCTCAATCAAAATAAATTTTGATTTCGAAGACGACCGCGACCAAGATTTCCGGGCTTCGCTTGCCTAATTTAAAATTGAAAATGTTATTAAAAAATATTTTTTAAATGATGCAAATTATAAATAATTTAAAATTAATTTATGAATATTTCAAATCATGATTGTTGGCTAAATATTGATAAGCCTATTGGCTATTCATCGGCAAAGGTTGTTAGCATTGTAAAAAAAATTACTGGTGCAAAAAAAGTTGGACATGGCGGAACCCTAGATCCTTTTGCCAGCGGAGTATTGCCAATAGCTTTAAATAAAGCCACTAAAACTAGTGAAAAATTGTTAACCGCTAGGAAAAAATATTTATTTACAATAACTTTTGGTGAATTTAGAGATAGCGATGATATTGAAGGTGCGGTTCAAGAAGTTAGCGATAAAAGAACGAGCTCTTCGGATCTGGCGCAAATTTTAGTAAATTTTTTTGGTAAAATTTCGCAAATCCCATCAAAATTTTCGGCAATTAAAATTAACGGTCAACGCGCTTATGATTTGGCTAGAAGCGGTCAAGAATTTACAATGCCAAAACGTGAAATTGAAATTTATGAAATTGCTCTTGTAAATTTTAACGAATCTTCAGCGCAAATTATTGTCGAATGTTCGAAAGGAACTTATGTTCGTTCCTTAGCTCGATCAATATGCATTGAACTTAATGTGTGCGGATATGTAAGTAGTTTGCAAAGATTAAGAGTTGGAAAATTTTTACTTTCAAAAACAATTTCACTTGACGAATTAAAAGCAAAGGTTAATAATGACTGCATCTTTTTAGATGGCTCGATGCTGTTGTTGCACGATGTCTTAAATGTTGAAACGCCTTGAGTTGGTTAGAGTTTTTAGCAAAAATTTAAATATAAATTTAGTAATTAGTCTGTTTATCATTCGAAATATAAAATTTAATTGAGCTTTTTTGTTTTAGCAAAGATTGGTCCAAGTGCGCTACTGAGAGGGTGTGGTAAGTTTTAGCTATTGTTAAAATTTATTAAGTTTACACAAATCTCGTTATGTTTTAATTTAAATTATATAAAAATGTTGTTCTCAAAAAAAACAAAAAAAGAAATCATTGTTGAATTTGCAAAAAAGAAAAATGACACTGGTTCTGTCGAAGTTCAATGCGCAATTATCACTAAGCAAATTGATAATTTAGTTGAGCATCTTAAGCTCCACAAAAAAGATCACTCTTCGCGTCGCGGATTGTTAATTCTTGTAAGTAAAAGAAGAAGATTGCTTGATTATCTTAAAGCCGAATCTGTAGATGGTTATGAAAGCTTAATTAAAAAATTAGAAATTCGTAAATAGTTTTTATTTAAAAAATTCTGATGTTAAGCAATGCCATTTTAACTTTAAAATAACCAATATATTAAAAATTTTTTTTAAAGAAATTAGATTTAATTAAAAAAATTTAAGTTAAAATGTCTTACTTTAATGTCAAAAGTGATAATTGCGTTAGGCTATTATCACTCCAAGTGCTAGGTTTTTAATCTAGCATTTTTATTAATCCAAAAGATGAAATTATGTTTAATGTTGTAAAAAAAGAAATGTTGCTCAATGGTAAAAATTTGACGATTGAAACAGGAAAAATCGCAAGACAAGCAGGTGGATCAGTTGTAATCACTCAAGGAAATAGTACAGTTTTATGTGCCGTAACAGTTGCCAGTAAAGCAAATGAAGGAACTGATTTTTTCCCTTTAACCGTTAATTATTTAGAAAAATCTTACGCTGCTGGAAAAATTCCCGGTGGTTTTTTCAAAAGAGAAACTAAGCCATCTGATATTGCTACTCTAGTTGCAAGATTGATTGATCGTCCAATTCGTCCAATGTTTCCGGCAAATTTTTACAATGAAGTAAATGTTGTTTGTACAGTTTTATCATATGATCCAGCTTGCAATCCTGATATCCTAGCATTGATTGGTGCATCAGCTGCCTTGGCAATTTCAGAAGCGCCAATGACCGATGTTGTTGCCGGTGTTCGCGTTGGTATGATCAACGATGAATTTGTAATTAATCCAAGCAATGAAGAATTAAAAAATAGTCGTCTTGATTTAATTGTCGCAGGTACCGAATCATCAGTTTTGATGGTTGAATCTGAAGCTAAAGAATTAAGCGAAAGCGAAATGCTTAACGCCGTAAATTTTGGTCATAAAGCTCTTCAACCAGTTATTGCTTTGATTAAGGAATTGCAAGCTCAAATCGCTAAGAAAAAAATTGAAGTTGTAAAAGAAAATAATCAAGAACTTAAAAATAACATTGCAAATTTAATTAAAGATAAATTAATTAGCGCTTATAAAAAATTAGAAAAACAAGCGCGAGTTAACGATCTAGATAAAATTCAAGAAGAAATAAAAGCTAAATTTCTTAATGAATCAACCGGTGTTGATGCCAATAAATTAAAAGCAATTTTTAAAGAATTGTCGCAAGAAATTGTTAGAAATGATATTTTAAAAAATAGCATTAGAATAGATGGCCGTAATTGCGAACAAATTCGCCAAATCGTTATTGAAACTGGTATTTTACCACAAGTTCATGGTTGCGCTTTATTTACAAGAGGCGAAACACAAGCTTTAGTTGTTGCAACTCTTGGAGCTGGTGGCAAAGATAAGCAATTAATCGAAAATCTTGATGCGGTTATGCATGAAGAATCTTTCATGCTTCATTACAATTTCCCGCCTTATTCTGTAGGTGAAGTCGGTCAATTAAAATCTCCAGGAAGAAGAGAAATCGGTCACGGTAAATTAGCTTGGCGTGCTTTAAATCCAGTATTCCCAACTCCTGAGCAATTTTCTTACACAACTCGTATCGTTTCTGAAATTACTGAATCTAACGGTTCATCTTCAATGGCTACAGTTTGCGGAGCTTCATTGGCTCTTATGGATGCTGGTGTTCCAATTAAAGCTCCAGTTGCAGGAATTGCCATGGGTTTAATTAAGGAAGGTGAAAAATTTGTTATTCTTTCTGATATCATGGGTGATGAAGATCATCTTGGCGATATGGATTTCAAAGTTGCTGGAACAAGTACAGGAATAACTGCATTGCAAATGGATATTAAAATCAATGGCATAAGCAGTGAAATTATGGATAAAGCTTTACAGCAAGCTCATCAAGGTCGTATGCATATTTTAGGAAAAATGAATGAAATCATGACAACCCCTAGAAGTGAGCTAAACGGCAATGTTCCAAGAATTGAAATTTTAAATATTCCACAAAAGAAAATTCGTGAAGTTATTGGTTCTCGTGGATCGGTAATCAAAGAAATTTGCGCGGTTTCAGGTTGTGCAATTGATATTGAGGATAGTGGAGTTGTAAAAATTTCTTCTAACAATTCTGAGTCAATTAAAAAAGCCTTAGCGATGATTCAAGATATAACTTTTGAACCAGAAATTGGCGATATTTATGAAGGTCCAGTTGTTAAAGTAATTGACGCAGGAGCTTTCGTTAGTATTTCTAATAATCGCGATGGATTTATTCACATTTCTGAATTAGCAGATTATCGCGTTGATTTCGTCGAAGATGTTATCAATGAGGGCGATATTGTTAAAGTTAAAGTTATCGGCTTTGATAAACGTGGACGTCCAAAATTAAGTTTCCGCTGTGTTGATCAAGCAACTGGTGAAGATATTTCTGATCGCATTACCAACAAACCGCAAATCGTTGATGAGCGTGAATTTGGAGGTCGTGAAGAGCGTTCAGATAGAGGCGATCGTGGCGAGCGTAGAGAAAGAAGTGATCGCGGTGGTGAACGCAGAGAAAGAAGCGATCGCGGTGATCGCGGTGATCGTAGAGATCGCGGTGAGCGTTCTGATCGTGGCGAACGTTCTGACAGAGGTGAGCGCAGAGAAAGAAGTGATCGCGATGATTCAACAAAAAAACGTCGTGGTTTTTTTAGCTAAATCTTAAAACATCACTATTCCTATTTTTCTTGGGGGTTTATAAATTAATTTTATAAACCCCTAGAGTTTATGTAGGTATTCGTAAAGACTCAAATCTATTTAAACTTGAAAAAACTTTTGATATAATTAAAATTAATTCGCAAATTTTATGGCGATAGCTTTTGATAAATTGCAAAAAATTTTACAAAATTCCTTTCCAAATGCCAACATAGAGCTTGTTGATTTGGTTGGTGATTCTGATCATTATAGCGTAACAATTATTGATAAAATTTTTGCTAATAAATCAAGAGTTGAGCAACATAAAATGGTTAATTTAGCTTTAAAAGAAATTTTGGGTGATGAGCTTCACGCCTTGCAAATTAAAACTCTAAGTCCTTAAAAATAATTTTTTATGAATGATATTTTTGATAAAATCCAAAAAACTATTGATGAAAATTCAATAGTCCTTTACATGAAAGGAACAAAAGATTTTCCGCAATGTGGTTTTTCAGCTTTAGTGGTGCAGATCCTAAAAAATCTCAATGTTGAATTCGCAGATGTTAACGTGCTTAGTGATAATGAAGTTCGTCAAGGTATTAAAGAATTTTCTGATTGGCCTACCATTCCTCAACTTTACGTTAAAGGCGAATTTATTGGTGGATGCGATATCATAAAGGAAATGGCGCAATCCGGAGAATTGTTAACGTTATTAAAAGAAAAAAATATTATTTAACATTGCTTAACTATAATTATTGTTAACAAATAATGTTTAAGTATTGTTAAATAATTTTACTAAATAATAAAAATTCAATAATGTCATACGCAATTGAAATTAATCAGCTTAATAAAATTTATCAAAAATCTTCGAAAACCCAAGCGAAAATTGCTTTACAAAATATTGATTTAGTTATTAAAAAAGGCTCGATTTTTGGATTGCTTGGACCCAACGGTGCAGGTAAGTCAACCCTGATTAATATCTTAGCTGGTTTGGTAAAAAAAACTTCCGGAATCGTTAAAATTGCTGATCTTGATATCGATAAAAATCCACAATTATGCAAATATAAAATTGGTATTGTTCCGCAAGAATTAATCATCGATCCTTTTTTTAATGTTTACGAAACTCTAGAAATTTACGCCGGTTATTTTGGTATAAAAAAATCTCAAAGACGAACTGATGAAATTATCGAAGCTTTAGGCCTAAAAGAAAAAGCCAAATCAAAGCCAAGAAGTTTATCGGGAGGAATGCGTCGAAGATTATTGGTTGCCAAGGCATTGGTTCATAATCCTGAAATACTCGTACTTGATGAACCAACTGCTGGAGTAGATGTAGAGCTTCGCAACCAATTGTGGAATTATGTAAAAAAACTTAATCAACAACAAGGTACAACGATTTTATTAACAACTCACTATCTTGAAGAAGCTGAACAATTATGTGATGAAATCGCCGTAATTAATCATGGCAAAGTTATTGCTTGCGATAAAAAAGAAAATTTGATGAAATTGCTTTCAACCAAGCAATTGTTGATCTCCACAGTTTCCCAAATCGATATTGAAATTTTTTCGCACCTTAAACAACTTCAAACTAAACTTATCGATATTGACAAAGTTGTTATAAATTACGATCCAGAAAAAATAGCCGTTGAAAAAATTCTTCGTTGCATTTCAGATGCTAATTTGCAAATTAAAGATATCTCCACTAAGCAACCCGATTTGGAAGAAGTTTTTAAACATCTAATAGCTAAAAAATGACAGATTTAATTAGCGTCGATCAGCTTACGGTTAGTGACATTGAGGCAATTCATCGCCAAGCCGATATTTTTTTTGCTAATGGCAGTCAACAATATCGTGATCTTGAAAATAAACTTCTTATCAATTTCTTTTTTGAAAATTCCACGCGAACAAGAATGTCGTTTGAGGTAGCGATGAAGAGATTGGGAGGTAAAGTTTTAAATGTTGATATTTCTTTATCTTCATTAAAAAAAGGTGAATCAATTATTGACATGGCTAAAACTTTAAATGCCATGAAGCCTGATTTTGTAGCGATTCGCCATAATTCCAGTGGTATTGTTAACCTCCTAAAAAATTATATTGATGCCAATTTAATTAACGCTGGAGATGGAACTAATGAACATCCTTCGCAAGCTTTACTGGATAGTTTTGTAATAAAAAAACATAAAAAAAACTTAGCTAATTTAAAAATCGCAATTTGTGGCGATGTCCTTCACTCAAGAGTTGCGCGTTCAAATATTAAGTTGCTAAAAAAATTTGGTTGCGAAATTCGCGTTATTACTCCACCAACTTTAATCGTTAATCAATATCGCAATTGGTTAAAAGAAAAATTTGATATTGAAGTTTTTGAAGATCTAGTTTCCGGTATTCAAGGAGTCGATGTCATCATGATGCTTAGAATACAACAAGAGCGAATGCTTGGTTGTTATATACCTTCACTAAGTGAATATTTTAAACTTTACGGACTTGATTATAAAAAAATTAAATTTGCTCCTAACGCTTTAGTTTTGCATCCAGGACCAATTAATCGTGATGTTGAAATTGCTTCTAATTTAGCTGATGATAAAAATAAAAGTTTAATTTTAGAACAAGTTTCGGCAGGAGTTGCCGTGAGACAATCGCTATTGTTAATGTTAAACAAAAATTAAACACAAATTTTTTTTCTTCTTTTTTTATATAAAAAAAATTGCAATTTTTTTTTAAAGACTTGAGCTAACAAATTCAACTTTTTTATATCTTAAAAATTAAGGCGTAATTTAATTAAAAAAAATTTGTAACATTTAATTTTTTATAAATTTTTTGTTTACAATTAAAATTTCTTAGTTAGGTTGCGCTATCCTTTTTAAAAAAATTACTTTTTAAATCGGTAAATTTATTTTGTTAACTTTAAACTCAACAAAAAGAAATGGCACAAGAGCAAGAATATGATCGAGCTAAAAACTCGAAAGTTCATTATTTAAATTTTAATAAAAAAAACTTTAAAGAGAAGAATTTTAGCAAGAAGAATGATCAACATGCTCAGGAGAATTCTCTAGCCAAAACTATCAGAGATTTTATTGTTGCTAATAAGCCAAATATTCCTGTTTACTGTGTTCGTCCGCATGCCATAAAAAGAGCTGCGAAGTTTTTTGTTAAAAATTTTTCGCATACAAAATTTGATAGTTCAATACTTTATTCAGTAAAAAGCAATTCTGATAGATCGGTTTTACAAAATTTATTTGATTCAGGAATTTCCAAATTTGACGTTGCATCGCTTTTTGAAATTAAATTAATCGATGAACTTTTTGCTAAGAAAGCAAAAATGTTCTTTATGCATCCCGTAAAATCTCGTGAAGCAATTAAATCAGCTTATTTTGATTTTCATATTCGTGATTTTTCTTTAGACTCATTTGATGAATTAGAAAAAATTTTGGAAGTAACTAAAGATGCTAAAGATTTAAATTTACATGTTCGTCTTGCTATTCCAAATTCACATTCAGTAATCGATCTTTCTGGAAAATTTGGAATTTTACCGTCAGGTGCTACCGCTTTAGTACGTAAGACTCGCGCTGTTGCAAAAAAATTGGGCATTTGTTTTCACGTTGGATCGCAATGTATGGATCCTGTGGAATATCGCAATGCTGTTAACACCGCTAAGGAAGTAATCAAAAAAGCTAGAGTTCGTCTTGATGTTTTGGATGTTGGTGGTGGTTTTCCTTCAATTTATCCAACGATGACACCGCTTGGAATGAGTAGTTATTTTGATGAAATATTCGAAGCAATTCAGCAAGCTGAATTTGGAAATAATTGTGAAATTTGGTGCGAACCTGGACGTGCATTAGTTGCCGAAGCGGTATCTTTGGTTGTTAGAGTTGAAGCTCGTAAACAAAATATGCTTTACATAAATGACGGAACTTATGGCGGATTATTTGATGCAGGTTTCCCAGGATTTATTTATCCAACTCAAGCAATTAGAATTAAAAATCCTAAAACTCTTGAAAGTGAAAAAACTGCTTTTGGTTTTTACGGTCCAACTTGCGATTCAATGGATAGCATGAAAGGACCATTTTCTTTGCCAGAAAATATTGCTGAAGGAGATTATATCGAAATCGGTCAGCTTGGAGCTTATTCGCGAAGCATTAGAACTGAATTTAATGGTTTTGGTGAAGTTATGCAAATTGAGGTTGATGAAGAGCCAATTGATTCAATGTATATAAGTCAAGATCATAATTGCGAAAGTTCAAGTAAAAAAATATAAATGATTAACAATTGCTAATTTTTGTTTAAAAGAAATAATCATTACTAAAAATGTCTGAAAAAAAATAAAAAAACAAGATCTGTTAAAAAAAATAGTTAAACATATCGACATAACTTCATTTGATTAACGTAACATTATCAGCCAAATGAGCGACATGTCATTTACATCTCGTGATTTAGCCCAATGCTACAGAAATCTTTAACATGATGCTTAAAGATCAAAAATGCTCAATTGTTTTAACTCTTGCTGGATCGACTTCTGCTGGTGGTTGTATGCAAGTTTATGCTGACATGATTAAATATAACATGATTGATGCAATTATTGCGGACTGGTGCGTCAATTGTTGACATGGATTTTTTTGAAGCTTTGGGATTTAAGTATTATCAAGGAACGCCCTTCATTGATGATAAATTTTTGCGCGATAATTATATCGATCGCATTTACGATACTTTTATTGATGAACAAGATTTACAAAAATGTGATCATGCAATTTTTGAAATCGCCAATAGCTTAGAAGCTCGCCCTTATTCTTCGCGAGAATTTATTTTAGAAATGGGAAAATTTTTGCAGAAAAAAGCTAAGAAAAAAAATTCACTTGTGCAATTGGCTTATGAAAATAATGTGCCGATTTTTTGTCCAGTTTTTACTGATTCTTCGGCAGGTTTTGGTTTGGTTTTACATCAAGCTAAAAATCCTAAAAAGCATTTGACCATTGATTCTATTGCTGATTTCCGCGAATTAACCGATATAAAAATTTCTGCTCAAACAACTGGATTGTTAATGATTGGTGGTGGTGTTCCAAAAAATTTTGTGCAAGATACTGTAGTTTGTGCAGAAATTTTAGGAAAGGAAGTTGACATGAATAAATATGCGGTGCAAATTACTGTTGCCGATTCAAGAGATGGAGCTTGCTCCTCATCAACTCTTAAAGAAGCTTGTTCATGGGGTAAAGTTGACACTGCTTATGAGCAAATGGTTTATGCCGAAGCTACTTCATTAATTCCACTTTTAGTTTCTGATGCATATCATCGTGGATATTGGAAAAAAAGAAAGAGAAGAAATTTCACAAAGCTGTTTGCAAAATAAGTTTTTTGTTTAAACTTAAAAATGCGTTTTGAAATAATGTTTTTTAATATTACTTTATCCTTACTTTTCAAGTGTCGCGCAATTTATATCAAATTAACTTGAAAGCACTTATTTTAGGCAAAATATTTTTTATTAGACCTTTTTTAATCTAATGAAATATTATTTTATCAAAGTGAATGTTTTCAAATTAATTTGGTATTAGTTTAACTTAGCTTTTTATGATCCAACAAAAATCTTTATTAAAAATTATTGCTTTATACATAATTGCAATAGTTTTTGTTGCTTTTAATATTACCTCAATAAAAATTTTATCTATTGCAACAGTCTTTCCCCTGATTGATGTGATGATGGTTTTTTACTTTGCAATTTTTCGTCAATATTTTGGAATTTGGTTTATTTTTCTTATGGGAATTTGGTGCGATGCCCTTACCGGAAATGATCTTGGTATCACCTCTTTATGCTACATAATCCTCGTTAAATTCTTTTTAACCATTAATCAAAAAATGCTAATTCGTGAAAATTTTATTCAAATTTGGCAACAATTCGTAGCGTTTTGCTTTGTAATTATTGTGATTAAATGGGGAGCATTATCGATACTCGAAGGATCATTTTATGGATTAACAGTTCCATTAGCACAATTTTTATTATCGGTTTTTTTATATGTTCCGATGCATAAATTTTTTGATTATCTTAGCGCTAAATTATTGGGGGATAATTAGTGTTAAGGGATATTCGCAAAAACAAAATATTCAATCGCCGAGCATTGATTTTAGGAGCTGGTCAATCTGCACTTGCTGGAATTTTAGTTCTTCGTTTAGGTTATTTACAATTGTGGAAGCATGAGGAATATTCAATTCAATCGGATAGTAATCGCATTAAGCCAATCATTAATCCCGCACCAAGAGGGATGATTTTTGATCGTAATGGAATTTCATTAACAAAAAATGAAAGTAATTTTCGGCTATTGCTTTATATTGAAAAAAAAAGAAATTTTGAGGAATTAATAGAAAAATTATCTGAAATACTTGATCTTAGCGCTGAAGGAAAAAATTTATTTTTAGCAAAAATTAAAAATGCCCGTCGTAAAAATATTATTTCTCTGATCGATAATTTAGGATGGGATGACTTAGCTCGCATCGAAACTAATTCGCATCTTTTACCTGGAGTTTCTATTGAAAGTGGTATTATCAGACGCTATCCATATCCGCAAGAAACCGCTCATTTTCTAGGTTACGTATCGCTTCCATCCGAAAAAGAAATTGACGAAAATGAGCAGGCTTTGTTTATGCATCCAGATTTTAGGCTTGGAAAATTTGGCATTGAAAAAAGTTTTGATGAAGTTTTGCGTGGAAAATATGGCGTGAAATATGTCGAGGTAAATGCCAAGGAAATTCCGCTTCGCACTCTTTCAACCAAGCCCTATGTTGAAGGTTCGCGTATTAATTTATCAATAGATTTTAGATTGCAAAAATTTGCTACTCAACGCATTAAAGATGACGTTGCGTCTTTGGTTATGATTGATGTAAAAACTGGCGAAGTCTTAGTTTACGCATCTTCGCCAACTTTCGATCCTAACAATTTTGTTGAGGGAATCTCAAAGGAATATTGGAAAGAGCTTTACGATGATCCTAAAAAACCATTGAGCAATAAACCGCTTTCGGCACTTTATCCTCCCGGTTCAACCTTCAAATTAATGGTTGCGCTAGCAGCATTGGAAAATAAATTTAATCCAGCTACCAGAGTTTATTGTGGAGGTTCCTATCAGCTCGGTAAACGTAGTTTTCACTGCTGGAAGGAGGAAGGACACGGTTCGCTAGATTTGGTTTCAGCAATTATGCACTCATGCAATACTTATTTTTTTACAGTTGCCAATCAAATTGGTCATGAAAAAATTTTAGAAATGGCCAAAAGATTTGGCTATGGCGAAAAGCCTGACATCAGTATCCACGGTGCTAAATCAGGATTATTACCTTCTGATGAATGGAAGAAAAAAGTTTTTAATCAGCCTTGGGTTAAGGGTGACACCCTCAACACGGCGATTGGTCAGGGTAATGTTTTGGCAACACCTCTACAAATGGCTGTTATCACTGCGCGAATCGCCAATGGTGGAATTCCAATTAAGCCTTATTTGGTTCGCAATCAAAATATTTTTAAACAATTTGATGAATTAAAATCCGCGCCACTTGTTGATCAAGCTCATCTCAAGCTTGTGCAAGAAGGTATGAGGCGAGTTATTAACGAACCCGGTGGAACTGCTTACGGTAAAAGAATTGAAGTTAAGGGTTATGAGATGGCGGGAAAAACTGGAACTTCGCAAGTTATTTCTAAGCGTGAAAAAGAAATGACCAGCGCAGAAAAAGAAGCCAATGCCAATCATGCAATTTTTGTTGGCTATGCGCCAGTTCAAGATCCAAAATATGCAGTTTCAGTAGTTGTGGAACATGGAAAAAGTGGATCAATGGCAGCTGCACCAATCGCCAAAGATCTTTTGATGGAAGCGCAAGGACTTAACAACCGCAAAGGTTCTTAATGAGTATTTATTTTTTTGAAAATAAAAAATTTCTATTTGATTTTAGTAATTACTAATAAATTTTAAAAAATCATTTTTAATTTAAAATTAATTTTCTGGCGATTTTCAAAATTATCCCAATTATCCGATTAAAAATTAGAAAAAATAACTTGCACTTTGAAAAATTTTTTTTAAATTTCATGTTATTGTCTCCTGTTTTCTAAGCTTAAATAAAATTTCCTAGAGCATTTAAAAATTGCATGCGGAAATTATGTAATGTTTAGCAAGCAAGATCTTTGTAATATGATCTTTTATCGCCATCATTTAATCGACCTAAGATCTAAATTTAATTAAAATTACGATGCAAAATAAAGGAAAAATTACGCAGGTTATTTCTGCGGTTGTTGATGTTGAATTTGAAAGCGGTGAATTGCCAGCGATTTACAATGCCTTAGAATGCCAAAATGAAGGAAAGCGTTTAGTTTTAGAAACCGTTTTGCATATTGGCGAAAGAACAGTTCGCACTATTGCCATGGATTCAACCGATGGCTTAATGAGAGGTATTGAAGTGATTGATACTGGAAGAGCAATTACCGTTCCTGTTGGTGAAGCTACTCTCGGTAGAATCATGAACGTTGTTGGCGAGCCAATTGACGAAAAAGGTCCGATTAACTCTGTTGATAGTTTGCCAATTCACGCATCAGCTCCAGAGCTTGTTGAACAAGCAACTGATACTGAAATTTTAGTTACCGGTATAAAAGTAATTGATCTACTCGCCCCTTATTCTAAAGGTGGAAAAATTGGTTTATTTGGTGGAGCTGGAGTTGGAAAAACCGTTTTGATTATGGAGTTGATCAACAACGTTGCTAAAGCGCATAGCGGATATTCAGTGTTTGCAGGTGTTGGTGAAAGAACTCGCGAAGGAAATGATCTTTATCACGAGATGATGGATTCAGGAGTTATCGATGTAAAAAATTTAAAAAATTCCAAAGTTTCATTAGTTTACGGACAAATGAACGAACCACCCGGTGCACGTGCACGTGTTGCCTTGACTGGTCTTACGCAAGCCGAATATTTTCGTGATAAAGAGGGACGCGATGTATTATTTTTTATCGATAATATTTTTCGTTTTACGCAAGCAGGTTCTGAAGTTTCTGCATTGCTTGGACGTATTCCATCAGCAGTTGGATATCAACCTACCCTTGCTACCGAAATGGGCTCAATGCAAGAAAGAATTACTTCAACTAAGAATGGATCAATTACTTCGGTGCAAGCGATTTATGTGCCAGCTGATGACTTAACCGATCCCGCTCCTGCAACTTCATTTTCGCATCTTGATGCAACTACGGTTTTATCTCGTCAAATTGCTGAAATTGGAATTTATCCTGCGGTTGATCCACTTGATTCAACTTCAAGAATTCTTGATCCAAGGATTGTTGGCGAAGAGCATTATCTCGTGGCGCGCGAAGTTCAAAAAATTCTTCAAGCTTACAAATCACTTCAAGATATTATCGCTATTTTGGGGATGGATGAATTATCGGAAGAAGATAAACTTACTGTTGCAAGAGCTCGTAAAATTCAAAGATTTTTATCACAACCATTCCATGTTGCGGAAGTATTTACTGGCTCACCAGGAAAATTAGTTTCATTGCAAGATACGATTCGTGGTTTCAAAGGTATTTGCGCTGGAGAGTACGATTATCTAGCTGAATCAGCTTTTTACATGGTTGGAAATATTGAAGAAGCGATTGCTAAAAATGAAAAATTAATAAAAAGTTAGTTTTGTTAATTTTAGTTAACAACTACGTGTTATAAGTTAAGTTTAACTGAATTTAATTAAAACTAACAAATAATAAAGTTTAAAATAAGTATGAGTTTTCAATTAGAAATAGCTTCCCCCCAAGGTTTATTATTTTCTGGCGATTGTCATTTGGCAGTGATTCCTGCCTATGAAGGTGAGATTGGCGTTATGGATTTGCATGAAGCTTTTATTGCCAGTTTAAAAGAAGGTGAAGTTAAAATTTTTGATGATCAACAAAATCTCCTCAAATCCTTCAGCCTAGAGTCAGGCTTTGCCGAAATGCAAAATCACAAATTGATTGTTTTAGTAAATTAGTTTAAATTTTAAGTTAAAAAACATTATATCATTTTAACTTTCTTTAATAAAATTCTTAAAAAAATAATCTCACTAAACTAGGTGAATCTCTTTATTTTAATAATTATTCAAGCAGGATTTTATCTAAAAAATAATCGCTTGGGTTTAGCAAAACTTTAAAAATATTTTGTTAGAGCTGTCAATTTTAAAGTAAAAATTATATAAATTTATGGGAATTTTTGAAAGATATTTAAGTGTATGGGTTGGGTTGTCAATCGTTGTAGGAGTAAGTCTAGGAAGAATGTTCCCATTTATTTTTGAATTGCTAAGTCGATTTCAATATGCCAATGTTAATTTTATTGTGGCAATTTTAGTTTGGGTGATGATTTACCCGATGATGGTTGGAATCGATTTTTCAACAATCAAAGAAGTAACAAAAAAGCCTAAAGTTTTTGGCATAAGTTTTGTAATCACTTGGTTGATTATGCCATTTAGCATGGCTATTTTGGGAACTATATTTTTACAATATATTTTTAAAGATTTTATCTCTGAAATCGATGCCAAAGAATATCTCGCTGGATTAATTTTGCTTGGAGGTGCACCTTGCACCGCAATGGTTTTTGTATGGAGTAAGTTGGTGAAAGGCAATGCCAATTATACTTTAGTTCAGGTTTCGTTAAATGATATAATCATGATTTTTGCCTATGCACCGATTGTAGCTTTTTTGCTTGGGGTTTCTAAAATTGAAGTTCCGTGGAATACTTTAATTTTATCAATTCTGCTTTATGTTTTGATTCCAATGTTGAGCGGATATTTTACTCGAAAAAATCTTTCGACCCAAAAATTAGCAACTTTTTTAAATCACCTAAAGCCCTACTC
>CAILUF010000044.1 GCA_903837365.1 uncultured Alphaproteobacteria bacterium
AATTGCAGGTCAAAAAAATTTTTTATTTGGCGAGGATGGAGCTAAAAAATTAGCAAAAGATTATGACTTTAATTTTTTAGGTGAAGTTGCAATTATTCCAGAAATTTCTCAATGCAATGAAGAAAAAATTCCTTATTTAATTAAATATCCAAACAGTGAAACTGCAAAATTTTTGCAAAGATTAGTTAAGGATTTTTAAAATATTTATTAATGATGATGATCGTGGGAATGCTTGTAAATAGCTATTTCATCACTTAGTTCTGAAGAAAAATTATCGCATTTAATTGTAGAAGTTTTTTGCAAATTAGAATTTTCAAGCTTGTTAAAATTCTTGCTAAATAACGCCAAATATTGTGGATTTTTAATCAGTGATTCTGCGCTTCCATGGCAACAAATATGAGTATTTACGCATATCACCTCATCGCTTTTTTGCATTACAAAATTTAAATCATGCGAGACTAGTAAAATTGCGCAATGCTGAGAATTGCGAATGTCGTTAAGGATATGATAAAATTCGGCAATACCGTTAATATCCATATATTGCGTAGGTTCGTCAAGTACTATAAAATCGGGCTTGCCTATAATTGCTCGTAAGAATAAAATTTTTTGCAATTGTCCACCAGATAAATCGTGAAGTCTGTGATTTAAAATTTTTTTAATTTCAAGTCGATCACAAAGCTCATTAAAATAATTATCGACAATAAAATTTCTTTTAGCTAAACCAATGAAATCAATAGCTGAAAGCGCAAAACTTTTATCTAAATTTATTTTTTGAGGCATATATCCGCGCATAATTTTCTTATTTATAATTACTTCTCCCGAGGTTGGAGTAATTAACTGAAGAGCAATTTTGGCAATTGAGGTTTTACCTCCGCCATTAGGTCCAATTAGCGTGGTGATTTGACCTTTTTTTAATTGCAAGGAAATATCATTGATGATTTTTTCTTGATTAATTTTTAAACTAACTTTTTTTAATTCAATAAGATTCATTTATGCGAAAATTTTTGTTCATGCTTTTAATCCTTCAGGTTCTAGGTTTTGAAATAGGTTACGCTGAAGATAATTCTATTAATTTAAATCAATCAGCTAAGGAAAAAAAACTCAAAATTGCTAGTTCAATAAATCCGCTTTATCAAATTATTTTGAGTATCACTGGTAATAAAGCTGATAATTTTTTAATATTTAAAAGCAATTTTTCAGAGCATAATTATCAACTCAAAAGCGATGATGTCAAGGTTTTACAGCAAGCTGATTTAGTTTTTATGATTGATAAAAATTACGAAAAAACTTTATTTAAACTTATTCAAAATTCATCCATCAAAGATAAATATTTTGAAGTTAGCAATATTGAAAAATTAACGTTATTTAAAACAAGAAATTCATTTAAAATTTTTGATTTCCATTTGTGGTTAAACCCTGAAAATGCTGAATTGATTGCTGAATCTTTAGTCAAAAACTTATGCGTTAATGATCAAAAAAATTGTCAATTTTATCAACAAAATTTACTAAAATTTAGACAAGAAAATCAATTGGTAATAAATTTGATAAATAAAAAATTAATAAAAATTAAAGAGCAAAATTTTATTTTTTATCACGATTGTTATCAATATTTTGAGAGATATTTTAAGGTTTCACCAATTATGATAATTGACTATGATCATGCGGTTGATGTTAAAATTAAAAAATTAA
>CAILUF010000045.1 GCA_903837365.1 uncultured Alphaproteobacteria bacterium
ATAAAAAATTTATATAGAATTAACTGATTTAAACTGTTTTAAAATTATAAAATTAATTTACAAATTAACAATGAATAATTCGCCAAAAAAATTAAGAATAGGGATTGCAGGACTTGGTACTGTAGGACGAGGTGTATATGAAATTTTGCAAAAAGATCGAGAATTAATCACGAGTCGCGCAAATTGTCTAATCGAAGTCGTTGGCGTTAGCGCAAAAAGTCCGAAAGATTTTATTGATAAAAAAATAAAATTTTATAGCAATCCACTTGCAATGGCTGAGGATAAAAATATCGATGTAATCGTTGAATTGATTGGCGGAGTAGGTGTAGCAAAAGATTTAATTTTACAATCTTTAAAAAATTCTAAAAAAGTTGTTACTGCAAATAAGGCATTACTAGCTGAACATGGTGCAGAAATTGCTTTGGCTTTAGAAAAGTATCAAGGAGTGATTTTATATGAAGCTTCTGTTGCTGGAGCTAATCCAATTATTAAAGCTTTACGTGAGGGTTTCAGCGCAAATGAAATTAAGGAAATTTATGCGATATTAAATGGTACATGTAATTTTATTTTAACAAAAATGCTTGATGAAAAGCAGGAATATTTTGTTACTCTTACTGAGGCTCAAAAACTGGGCTATGCTGAAGCTGATCCTACATTTGATGTAGAGGGAATTGATTCTGCTCATAAGATTGTTATACTTTCAAGTTTGGCTTGTGCAACATTGCCAAATTTTAAAGAAACTCATATCGAAGGAATTAGTAAATTGTCGATTCAAGATTTATCAATTGCTTTTGAATTGGGTTACAAAATAAAATTATTGGGAATTTTTAAAAATTATGGCAATGAAATTCAGCAAAGTGTTTATCCAGCTTTGATTTTAAAAAATGAAAAAATTGCCCAAGTTGACGGATCATATAATTCAATTTTAACACTTGGTAATAATTGCGAATTTAATATGATGATTGGACGTGGAGCAGGGGGATTGACAACCGGTTCTGCAGTTGTTGCGGATTTAATCGATATTGCAAGTAATCGAGAAAATAATTTACTTTTTAATGCCAAGTTTACTGATTTAAAAACCGTTAAAATAGCTGATCTTTCGCTTAGATTAGGTAAGTATTTTCTTAGTTTTGTAATTTCAAAAGATCAGGCTAATGACAAAAATTTTATTGAAAAATACTTTAATAATATTTTTAAAATAGAAAAAATAATCTACAAAAAAATTGATGAAAATGATTTCTTATGCGCATTAATTACCAATCAAATTATTGAAAAGAAACTATTTGGAAGCATTGCAAATATTGATTCCACGCAAATTAAGAATTTTAAATTTATTCGCGTTGAAGAAACTAAATTTTAATTAAAAAATTATGGCCGATTTTATTTTAGAAATTTTTAGTGAAGAAATTCCAGCAACCATGCAAAAAAATGCTCAAGAAAATTTGCATAAAATTGTTAGTGATCAATTACAAAAAAATCATATTCAATTTGATTTTAAAAATCTTAATTGCTTTGTTGGACCATGTCGAATAGGCTTTATTCTATCCGAAATATCACTTACTCAAACAACTCAAAGTCAAAAAAAAATCGGTCCAAAAATCGATGCCAATGAAAAAGCAATATCAGGTTTTTTTAAATCACTAGGTTTAGAAAATATTGATCAGCTTCAGCAAATTGATGGATATTATTGTTACGAAGTTAAAGCTAGTGAAATTAAAACTGCAGAAATTATAAAAAATTCTTTGCCAATTATTTTACAAAAAATGCAAAATTCTTGGCCTAAATTAATGCGTTATAATCAGGGAAATAATGAAGCATTATCCAAATGGATTAGGCCTATCCGTAATATACTAGCGATAATTGATGATGAAATAATTGTTTTTTCTTTTGAAAATTTACGAAGCAATAATTATACATTCACAAATTATAATCTTGAAAAACCATTGATTATAGATCATGCCAAGCATTATTTAGAAATACTTGAAAAAAATTTTATTATAATAGATCATCAC
>CAILUF010000046.1 GCA_903837365.1 uncultured Alphaproteobacteria bacterium
GAAATGAACTTGGCGACAATAGAAATTACAAAATCAAGATTTGGAAATAACAACACAAGAAGATCACCCAGAAATAACAAGACAAGAGGATCAACCGGAAATAACAAGACAAGAGGATCGTGATGAGGTAGTTTTTATTCACACTTTTAATCCATTTAGAACAAATCTATTATTGGAAAAATTTTCTAGCAAAAATCAAAAAAATATTAACTCAACTTTAGTTATTTTAAGAGATTCACAGAGAAATTACACTCAAAATATTCCGATTAATATATACGCAAATACAGATTGGAAAGGTTTCGCTTCAATTGTTTTTAAAAGTGGCGCAAATGGAGTAATATTTTATGGTGGCTTTCCTAATGATATTGGCTCAGATTATTTTTTTAATATAAACGTTATATCTGATAATAAAGTTGAACAATTAAGTGATATTGGCAAAACCCTAAAACGAAAAAGATTAAAAAGCTTTCGCAATGCAGATTTTTGGGGCAATTTCACTTTAGCCTCGCAGATAGAAAAATTCAAAGAAATAGCGCAAAAAAAGGCAAGCCGTAGCAGAATTTTTTCAAGTACAAAATATTTTGTAAAAAATTCTCTAAAAACTCAACCTATTGTTTCTAACAAACATAGAGAGCCGGATGGAATAGAGCAAAGACATAATGAATGCCACATAACGCCAACCCTAATTCATATTAAATCCGTAACAATTACCAAAAATGATTTCACTAAAAGATATATTGGAGAAATTTTATCAGACAACATAAATTTATTCTTGATTAACAGTAGACATGTCACTCAATTAATTGCACAAAAAATGCAACAAGATATCAACATCGCAAGAAAAAAAATCAGCAAAGCTGAAGATGACGAAAGCAAAAGAGAATTAGAACATTGCATAGATGTAGAAATATCAAAATCAACAATCATTCTCCAAAAAATTGCTTTATTTAATGCGGAAATAAAATATAATGACGAAAATAATACCTTACTAAACAATAAAAAAATGCAATTGGCTTTTAATCTAAAAGCTAGGAAAGAAAGAAATTTCAAACGAATGTCATCCGTTAATCAACAGATTTGGATTCGCTCACAAAATAATTATTTACGCCAAGAAATAAATAATTTGCTTTGCGAAATAAAAGAATTGAGATCTTGTTATAATTTTGAAATTACTTCAGAATCAGGCAAAGAAAATCTTGAAGAAGTTGCCAATAGAATTATTGCATTATTTGAAGATCCATCAAATAATTTTCTACAGAGAACTGAACTCTGTAAAAAAGAAATACAAGCTTGGCAAGAAAAAACTAAACAAGATGAAGATTTACGAAAATTAATTAAAGATAAAATTGTTAAAGATTTGCAAAAAGATATTCCTATAACGATATATGACAAAGAAGATCAATCAATAACAGAAACCTCGATTAATGTAAGCGCGGTTGATTTAAAAAGAGATAGGCTTATTATTTACCAGCTAGTCATGAACAATCTTGGTGAAAAAATTAATGAACTTTATCCGGATGAAGAGGAGAGAAAAAATGCTATTTTAGAATGCTCTTCATGGGCAAAAGGAAAAGAATTAGAAGAATTATTTTATAAAGCGTTAGCTTCTGGAAATATTCAAGTATTAGAAATTCTCCTAGAACAAGATTCAAAACTTATTACACAGAGAAATGGTTATGGAAATACTGCACTTATCATTGCATCTGCAAATGGTCATACTGAAATAGTAAAACATCTTTTAGAAAAAGGTGCTAAAATTGATGCTCAAAATAATATTGGAAATACAGCACTTATGGTTGCATCTACAAATGGTCATACTGAAATAGTGGAAAAGCTATTAGAAAAAGGTGCCAACGCCAATATTAGCAATATGGTTGGGAAAACCCCTATTTATAAAGCTTGTAAAAGAGCTCATTCAGAAGTAGTTAAAATTTTATTTGAGGCTGGAGCCAATACAGATCTTTTAAGAAAAAAAACTTCTATGGAAATGTTTCTTAATTTCTCTCAGCAATTTGATATAAAAAAATTCAAACCTGAAATGCAAGAATTAATCAAAGAAATCACTAATCCAGAAAAAATTAAATTTAGAGATGAAAAAATTGAATTTAGAAATAAAACTTTAGCAAGAAAAGAAATTTCAGAAAGACAAATTGAGTTTAATGCCAAGCAAAATGAAATAATAGCAAGTAATCACTTTAGAAATTTAGAAGCGATCTATCTTGCTAATGCTTTATTATTTTTAAAATTTGTTGCTTCTGAATTTTCTGAAAAAAAATCTAATTTAACTCAAGATGAAAAAATATCAGAGATGTTAAAAATTTATTTAAAAGAAAATAAATTA
>CAILUF010000047.1 GCA_903837365.1 uncultured Alphaproteobacteria bacterium
TTAAAAATAATTTTTTTATTTATTTCAATGATTTTTACTTTTTAATTAGATTTAACGCTATTTGGTAAACAACCAAAACAAATATAATTTTATGTCAAAAGAACTACCTAATTTCACCATTCGCCAACTTATGGAAGCTGGTGTCCATTTCGGTCACAAGACCATGCGTCGCAACCCAAAAATGTCGAAATACATTTTTACAAGTCGTAATAATGTTAGCATTATCGATCTTAATAAAACTGCCAATTTAATCCGCCAATCGCTTAGCGTTGTAAAAGAAATAGCAAAAAATAATGGCAGAATTCTTTTTGTTGCTACAAAAAAACAAGCTTCTGAACCAATTGCCGAATCTGCAAAAAGATGCGGTCAATATTTCGTTAACTTCCGCTGGTTAGGTGGAATGCTTACAAATTGGAAAACAATTTCACAATCAATTAAAACCTTACAAAAAATTGAAGAACAACTTAGCGATACTGAAATCGGCTTCAATAAAAAAGAAAAATTAGTTTTGGAAAGAGATCGTTTAAAGCTTGAGCACAACTTAGGTGGAATTAAAAATATGGGTGGTTATCCTGATTTAATTTTCGTTATCGATACCAACAAAGAAGCGCTCGCAATCGCTGAAGCAAAAAAACTTAACATTCCAATTATGGCGATCGTTGATACTAATTGTAATCCTGACGATATTAACTACGTAATTCCTGGCAATGATGATTCGGCAAAATCTATTAAACTTTATTGCCGATTAATTTCTGATGCAATAATTTCTGGCATCAAGGAAAATATGGTTGCATCGGGCATTGATATTTCTAAATTTTCTGGCGATGAAATTTCAGCTGGCTTAAATGAATTGAAAAAAAATGAGAGCAAAAAGAATGAAAGAAAAGATTTTGACAAGAAAAAATTTGGCGTAAAAAAATCTGAAGAAGAATCCTCTGATGAAAAATTAACTCCTAATGATAACGCTCAAGCTGATTCAGCCCCTAAGCAAGAAGAAGCTAAAAAAACTGAATCAAAAACTGATAATAAATTTGCCGGAAGAAAACCTTTTGACAAAGATTACAAAAAAAATACTAAACCCTTTTCTGGTTCAGAAACAAAAAAAGATGAAGTAAAAGTTTTGACTAAAAAACCTACAAAAAAACCAATTCAAAAAAAATAATCTAAATTCTTAAAATTATGGCAGATTTATCTCGAATTAAAGATCTTCGCGAAGCTACAGGTTGTGGTATTAGCGATTGCAATAAAGCATTAACTGAAAATAATGGAGACTTCGAAAAAGCAGTCGATTGGCTTCGCAAAAAAGGCTTGTCTTCAGCTTCAAAAAAATCTAATCGCACAACATCGGAAGGTGTTGTAGCCGTTCATGTTGAAGCTAATCAAGCAGTAATTCTGGAAGTTAATTCTGAAACTGACTTCGTAGCTCGTAATGATAAATTTCAAAATTTTGTAACCAAGCTCCTTAAAGAATCTATTAGCTTTGGAAATGATATTGATAAATTTAAAACCGCTAAAGACGAAGAAGTTAAAAATCAAATTGGCGTAATCGGCGAAAATATTCAAATTCGTCGTCTATCCAATGTCAAAGTTAATCATGGCATTGTCGTCAGCTACATTCACAATCTAATTGCCCCGAATATGGGTAAAATCGCAGTATTGGTTAGCCTTGAAACAAAAGCTGAAAAAAATAAAGTTGAAGAATTAGGTAAACAAATTGCCATGCATATTGCAGCTGCAAAACCCGATGCCCTTTCAATTGATAAAGTTGATCCAGCCAAATTAAATCGCGAAAGCGAAATTTTAAAAGAGCAAGCTCGAGCTTCTGGAAAACCAGAAAATATCATTGATAAAATGATCGAGGGTCGTATTCGTAAATACTACGAAGAGGTCGTTCTTCTTGAGCAACTTTTTGTTATGGATGATAAAATAAAAATCAAAGACTTACTTGCAAAATTTAGTAAAGAAAATTCTGAAACTACAATTAGCGATTTCAAATTATTCATTCTTGGCGAAGGAATTGACAAAAAAGAAAATAATTTTGCTGAAGAAGTTGCTTCAATGGTAAAATAAAATTTATATTTTTATAAAATTTTATAA
>CAILUF010000048.1 GCA_903837365.1 uncultured Alphaproteobacteria bacterium
ATTTTAATTAAAATTCATTTGTAAAATATGAATAAGAATAAAATTTCAAAAACGCTCTACGATAAAATTTGGGATGCGCATTTAATCAATGAAGATAATGGCTCAAGCCTAATTTATGTTGATCGTCAACTTATCCATGAGGTTACTTCTCCGCAAGCATTTGAAGGGTTGCGCATTAATAATCGCAAGCCTTGGCGTATAGATGCTCATCTTGCGGTAGCGGATCACAATGTTCCAACTACCACATCAAATCGTGGATCTGGAACATCGGGAATCAAAGATAAAACTTCACGAATTCAAGTTGAAACTCTTGAAGAAAATTGTCGTGAATTTGGAATTTCATATTTTAATCTTGATGACGATAATCAAGGAATCGTTCATATCGTTGGACCTGAACAAGGTTTAACACAACCTGGTATGGTTATTGTTTGCGGTGATTCACATACTTCAACCCATGGTGCATTTGCAACTTTGGCATTTGGCATTGGTACATCTGAAGTTGAACATGTTTTGGCAACTCAAACTTTGATTCAACAGCGTTCAAAAAATATGCTGGTTAAAGTTGATGGAATATTAAATTTTGGCGTAACCTCGAAGGATATTATTTTGCATATCATCGCCAAAATTGGTACCGCTGGAGCAACTGGATATGTGATCGAATATGCTGGAAATACAATTGAATCTCTTTCAATGGAAGGAAGAATGACAATTTGTAATATGTCAATTGAGGCAGGTGCAAGAGCTGGTCTCATAGCTTGCGATCAAACTACCATAAGCTATATCAAAGGTCGACCTTTAGCTCCAAAAGGCGATGAATGGCTTAAGGCTGTTGAATATTGGCAAACTCTTAAATCAGATCACGATGCAATATTTGATCATGAAATTATTATTGATGCCAATGATATTGCTCCGCAAGTTACCTGGGGAACAAGTCCCGAAGATACCCTGCCAATTACAGCAAATATTCCAGCTCTCGAAGATTTTACAGATATTAATAAACGCGAAGCTGTAAAAAGATCGCTTGAATATATGGGCTTGAAATCAGGAATGAAAATTACTGATATCGCCATTGATAAAGTTTTTATAGGTTCTTGTACGAATGGACGTATTGAGGATTTAAGAGCAGTTGCAAATATCGTTAAAGGTAAAAAAGTTTCCAAATCGATTAAGTTAGCAATGATCGTTCCTGGATCAGGACTCGTAAAAAAACAAGCCGAGAGTGAAGGTTTGCATAAAATTTTTATTGAATCAGGTTTTGAATGGCGCGAACCTGGATGCTCAATGTGCTTAGCGATGAATGCTGATAAATTAGAATTTGGCGAGAGATGTGCATCAACTTCTAATAGAAATTTTGAGGGTCGACAAGGTCGCGGTGGACGTACGCATTTAATGAGTCCAATTATGGCAGCGGTAGCATCGATTACCGGACATCTAACTGATATTCGTTATTTTACCTAGACTCTTCGAATGTTTTTTTTATCACAAATTCAAAAAATTGGTCACAATAAAATCTTAACTTCAAGAAATTATCACAATGTTGATAATTTTAGTTTTGGCCAGTTAAATCTAAAAAAAAATCAAAGAGAATTTGTTTGGACTAAAGCTCTGATCATTGATCACATCACCATTTATTCATCAATTTTTTTTGCTTCCTTAGCATATGGAATTATGATGGTTTTAATTGCCTTAAAACTAGAAGCAAATGTAAAAAATGAAATTTTAATTTCCTTATCAACTGTTTGCCAAATTTCAGCAGGAGTATTATTTTCTAGGTTTCTTCCTAATGTTGGTAAAAAATTTGGCATGATAAATAGCATTTGTTTAAGCTCTATTTTTACTGCATTAATGGCGTTAAGTTTATACAAATTTATAAATTATCCAATCTGGTTATTTTGTATTTTTGCAATTGGAACTACGCTTTTTATCAGTAGTGTTACTCGTAATACAGTGATGATTGACATAGCTCCATCCAATTTCCGCGCTTTTTCAATTTCATTTGGAAGTTTATTGGTAGCACTTGGCAATAGTTTAGGTCCAATTATAATTAATTATATTGGCAATAGTGAGAATATATTAACTTATGTTTGTTCTTCACTATTTTTCTTTATTTCTGCGGTTATTATTTTACGCCTTAAAAAAGTTGATTCCATTATTCGTCAACAAAAAAAGATTAGCGTTTTTCGTTACATAATTAGCTCTCCAAAAATAATGTTTTCAGGATTTAGTTTTAGTTTTGCAATGTCTTCTTGTAGCGCATTCGCAATCATTTATGGATTAAAAATTGGTCTAAATTCTTCACAAGCTTCATTATTACTAACCTATCTGCTACTTGGTACCACAGCCTATATTCCCCTTAGTTATTTATGCAATCATTTTAATTTACGCTTGATGATAGTTTTATTTTCAATAATATCATTTTGCTGTATTTATAAAATTGCCAATTTAGAAGATTACGAAAATATTCATAATTATTTTTTCATTCTTTTTGCTTGTTTATCTGGAATAAAATTACCTACAATTGTTTTAATAAATGAAAAATATAAATCATCGCAAAGACTTGCGGTAAATAGCGCTTTTTCGCAAATTACATTACTTGGCTCTGTCTTTGGATTATTAACTACTGGAATTTTTATCAATGCTTTAAATTATAATGGATTATGGATTTCAACTGGTGGAATTTTATTTTTACATTTGATTTTTTCTATTCTAAATTACTTTAAAAAAATTATTTGTGGCGAAATAAAGCTGAGTAATTTTTCAATTTTTAAAAAAAATATCGAACCCGAAGAACTTCAAGAAAATTAAAAAATATGTCAACAAATTTACAAAATTTAGCAAATTCAAATTGCTGTTTTAGAAAAATTTTATATAAAATTATTTGTCGAAAAAAACAATTCGTAGTCAGTGTTTTAAACCTTCAAGGCGTTATTGGCAAAGACTCAAAACTAGAATCGGCAATCAATTTTCATAACACCTCCCCTCTTATTAAAAAAGCTTTTGAACAAAAAAATTTAAAGGCTGTAGCAATATCAATAAATTCACCCGGAGGATCGCCCGTAACCTGTGAATTAATTCATAATTATATTCGCGAACTCAGTGTTGATAAAAAAATTCCTGTTTATACTTTTGCTCAAGATGTATGCGCATCTGGTGGATATTGGTTATTGCTAGCAGGAGATGAAATTTACGCACATAATTCGTCAATTATTGGCTCAATTGGGGTAATATTTTCAAGCTTTGGTTTCGTTGAATTAATTAAAAAATTTGGTATCGAAAGAAGAATTTACACTGAAGGGAAAAATAAGGCAATTCTCGATCCTTTTTTGCCCGAAGAAAATGATAATATTGCAATTTTAAAATCAGCGCAAAAAGATATTTTTGATGATTTTGTAAAATTAGTTAAAGATAAAAGAAAAGATAAATTAACCAAGAAAGATGAGGAATTGTTTACCGGTGCATTTTGGTCTGGAAAAAAAGCCTTGGAGTATGGTTTGGTTGATGGAATATCAGATCTTCGTCATGAAATGCGTAAAAAATTTGGCAATGATATTGAGTTTAAAAATATTATAAATAAAAAATCTTTTTTCAAATCTTTAATCAGTGAAAAATCCGATTTCTCTAATAAATTTTTTGCTCAAATTGAAGAAAGAATTTGTTTTAATAAATTTGGTTTATAAAAATTATGAATAAATATTCTTCAGATCCTTACATAAAATCAAATGAATTAATCGCTAATAACTTTCGCGATCTTAAAATTTTTAATTTAAAAGCTAGTGCTAGTGCACAATTTGATGAGGCAGAATTGCAAAATATTGTCAATAAATATCCTGATGAAAAAATCACAATTGTTGATTTAAGACTAGAATATCATGGTTTTATTAATGGCATACCAATGACATTTAGAAATCATGATTTATCTACAAATACTTTTGATTCTTCCCAAGAAAAAAATATTTTAAGTTCTTTGCTTAATAATAAACAATTTGCAACTGAAACACTTAAATATTATTCTAGGTTCACGAATGATACTGAAATTAATCAATCGCTAACTGAAGAACAACTTGCCTTAAATTATCATTGCAATTATCAACGATTTGCCTTGAAGGATCATCATTTTCCAACTCCTCAACAATTTTCTACAATCATTAATTTTTTAAATGATATTGAAAAAGATCCTAAACAAAGAATTCATGTTCATTGCGCCGCAGGAAGAGGACGTACTGCGATATTTCTAGTTATTTATGACATTTTAAAAAATCATAAATCTGCAACTCTCGAGCAAATTTTTACTAGACAAGCAAAACTAGGTGGTGCTAATCTTGCAAATATTGCATATGAAGATGAATGGCCTAAAGACCAAAAACAAAATATTCAAATGCTTTATGATTTTTATGAGCAATTAAATCAATCTTAATTTTATGACTTTTTTTACCAATACTTTACAACAAGCCGATCAAGAAATTTCTTCTGCGATCAACAGCGAAATGGATCGTCAAAAACATCAAATCGAATTAATCGCTTCTGAAAATATTGTCAGTCGTGCAGTTTTAGAAGCGCAAGGATCCGTTCTTACCAATAAATATGCCGAAGGCTATCCCGGTAAACGCTATTATGGCGGATGCGAGTTTTGTGATGATGTTGAAAATCTGGCAATCCAAAGAGTTTGCGAATTATTCAACGCCAAATTTGCTAATGTTCAACCCCATTCAGGAGCAAGTGCTAATCTTGCAGTATATCTAGCTCTTCTACAACCTCATGATACCATCATGGGTATGTCTCTTGCTTCGGGAGGCCATCTAACTCATGGCGCAATGCGAACAATTTCGGGTATGTGGTTAAAATCTGTGCAATATGGAATAAAAACCGATGATGGTTTAATCGATTATGATCAAGCATTAGAACTCGCAATTCAGCATAAACCAAAATTAATTGTTGCTGGAATTTCTTCTTATCCACGAATTGTTGATTGGCAAAAATTTCGCGATATTGCTGATAAAGTTGGTGCAATTTTAATGGTTGACATGGCTCATGTTGCAGGATTAGTTGCATCTGGACTTTATCCTTCCCCAATTGGAATTGCTGATATCGTAACTTCTACAACCCATAAAACTCTTCGTGGACCGCGTGGCGGAATTATTTTAACTAATAGCGAAGAATTATCTAAAAAAATTAACTCAGCAGTATTTCCAGGATTGCAAGGTGGACCATTAATGCATGTTATCGCCAGCAAAGCAGTAGCATTTGGCGAAGCTCTAAAACCTGAATTTAAAACTTACAGTAAACAAGTGATTACCAATGCGCAAATTCTTGCCAAAACTTTAATGAATCGTGGATTAAAAATTACTACCAATGGTACTGATTGCCATTTAATGGTTGCGGATTTAACGCCATTAAAAACTGTTACTGGAAAAGAAGCTGAACATGCCTTGGAACGCGCTGGATTGACTTGCAATAAAAATGCTATACCAAATGACCCAAGAAGTCCATTCGTGACTTCAGGATTACGTTTTGGAACTCCAGCATCAACTTCAAGAGGTTTTAAAGAAAATGAATTTGAAAAAATTGGCAATATGATCGCTGATGTTCTTCAGGGATATGTTAATTCCAATAGTTCATTGGAATTAAATAACAATCTTGAAATTGAGTCTAAAATTAAAAAAGAAGTAAAATCATTGTGTCAAAAATTTCCAATTTATTAAATTTTACTTGCAACTATTAGTAGTTAAATAAATTTTATAAAATCCTAAAAAATTATAAAATTTTTTTAACTTAAAATAAATTGGAGTAAAAATGCCTAAAATTAAATTAGTTACCTCTAAGCTTTCGCCTTACGGACATAGAGTTGAAATTGCTTTAATCGAAAAGAATATTCCTTATGAAAAACAAGAAATTGATTTAGCTAATAAGCCAGAATTTCTAGTTAAAGATTCACCAACATCGAAAGTTCCACTTTTATATTCTGATAATAAACCGCTCTTTGAATCGATTGCAATTTGTGAATATCTCGAAGATACATTTAATCAAAATCCTCTTCATCCCCAAGATCCATACATGAAAGCATGGCATCGTGGATGGATGGAATTTAGCAATGGAATTTTAGCTTCGACTTTTGCGCTAATCTACGCTCAAGATCAGCAAAATTTTGATTTACGAAAAACTGATATTGTTGCAAAATTAAAAATACTAGATGCCAATCTAAAATTTAATCCTTATTTTGATGGTGATCGCTACTCTTTGGTTGATGTTTGTTTGGCTTCGGCATTTAAACCCTTAACATTCATTGATAAGAAATTCACTCTAGAGATGTTTGATTTGCACAAAAATGTTGCGACATATGTTGAAGGAGCGGTAACCCGTGGATCACTTCATAAAGCATTAGCTAATGATTATGAA
>CAILUF010000049.1 GCA_903837365.1 uncultured Alphaproteobacteria bacterium
ACTCCAGTTGCTAACTATGTTGGTTTTGTAAAAGCCAATAATATCGTTTTTATCTCTGGACAATTGCCTTTGGAAGGTGGTAAACTACAAGGTATTGGCAAAGTTGGTAAAGATTTTAGTGCTGATGAAGCGAAAAAATTTGCTAAACTTTGTGCAATTAATATTTTAGCTCAGTTGAAAGTTGCCTGTGAAGGTAATCTAGATCGAGTTGCAAAATGCATAAAGCTCGGAATTTTTGTTAATGGTGATGCTGATTTTAAAGATCATCCGGTAGTTGCCAATGGCGCTTCTGATTTAATTGCCGAGATTTTTGGTGACGCTGGCAAACATGCTCGCGCTGCCGTTGGCTCTGGCTCTCTTCCCTTTGGTGTGGCAGTTGAAGTTGATGCAATTTTTGAAATAAAATAAAGTTAAAAAAAATATTAACTTACAATAATAACAATTAACAATTGATGATTCTTCATCTTATTAATTGTTTTCTCTTAACTCTTTTAAATAATCATGGCCTACTCCAAAAACAATTCAGCAAGAAATTACAGTAAAAATTTTGCCAAACCGAGTCAGAAAAATTTCCGCTCATCTTCTTCAAATTCAGATGGCGAACGCGGATCTTTTCGTTCCAATTCATCGCGATTTGAAGGCGAGCGCAGGCCTTTCCAATCTAACTCTGCAAATTCAGATGGCGAACGCGGATCTTTTCGCTCAAGCTCAAGATCTTCAGCTCCAAAAAGAAGACCATCATGGGAATTGCCACAATTTGAAGGTCAAAAAAAATTCTTTAAAAAACCTTGGGGAAGTTCAAAACCATTCACCAAAAATCGTCGCGATTCTGATGAAAACTTTACTGAGGATTTTCGCGAATCAAGATCTTTTTCTAGACCAAGACAAAATGATGAAAATTTTAATCAAGATTCTCGTTCGCAAGAAAGAGGTTTTGGCAATAATCAAAGATCAAATGATGAAAATTTTTCACGAAATTCACGAAGAGATGACAGGTCAAATTCTGGAAACTCATATTCGCAATCAGATTCTCGATCTTCACGCAATTCATCATCGGGATTCAGATCGAAAGAAGGTTCGCGCGAAAGATTTTCTAAAGAAAAATCTTCAGATTTTGTAAATAAAGATTCTTCTAATCAAAAATCTAAACATGATTCTAAGCATGATCGCAAACCTAATCGTCCTTTCATTTCACCATTTCACCTTGCTATTCCGGTTAATGATTTACAAGAAACTCGAAAATTTTATGGAGAAATGCTCGGTTTAATCGAAGGTAGATCGCACGATACTTGGATTGATTGGAATCTTTTTGGACATCAATTGGTTACGCATTTGCGACCAACTAAAATCGATAGTCGAACTCAGCAAATCGTTAATGAAGTTGATGATCATGGCGTTCCAGTTCCGCATTTCGGAGTAGTTTTGGGATGGAAACATTTTCATAATTTTGCACAAAAAATTAAAGACGCACAAATTCAATTTGTTGTTGAACCTTATATTCGTTTTCAAGGCGAAGTTGGCGAGCAAGCAACGATGTTTTTTTACGATCCAAGTGGTAATGCTCTTGAATTTAAATCTTTCCAAGATATTGCGCAATTATTTAACAAGACTGAATCTAAAAAATCTGAAATTGCAGAAGCTGAATCTGAACAATTAGAGCCTGTTGAAGCCGAATTAGCTGAAACAGAATCTGATGATTTAGAATAATAA
>CAILUF010000050.1 GCA_903837365.1 uncultured Alphaproteobacteria bacterium
ATAAAAAACTTTGCCACTTAACCAAGCAACGCCAATGCTTAAAAATATCTCTAAAAAAATCAAAATAAAATTTTTAAAATTTTATTTAAAAGAATCGCTCGATTCTTGCAAAAATAATTTTGTAAGAAATGGCTCAGAATCAACCAAACACAAATCAGATTCAGTTTTATGGTTAGCATTCTTTTTTAGCTGTGGCTGTATTTTTTATAGCAAATTTAATAATAATTTTCTTGACGCGATTTTTATTTTTATCGGTTTTGCTATAATTGCCAGCATCTTGTTTTTAAAAAATATTTTTACAAAAAAATCACTGATTTATCTTTTTATTTTAAGCTTTTTATTGGGAAGTTTTTACAATTTACTTTACGATAAAATTTTTTTAAATTACGCCAAAATAAACGAAAAAATTTATGTTAAAAGCGAAGGTAAAATAGTTGAAATCAAAAAATTTTATAACCCAATTAATCATCAATTTGGCGCAAATTTATTAATCGCTGATCCAGTAATTAGTAAGATCGATTCTACGGATAAAATTTATAGTAAATCTTCAAAAAAAGTAAAAAAGAAAATATCTAAAAAGAAAAAGGCAGGCAAAAAAACCAAAAAGAATTTTAACAAAAAAAACTCACAAAAAAACAAAAAAACTCACAAAAAAATAAAAAAACCTATCGATAAATTTAACAAGATTAGCGCTACAAAATTTAGAAATTTAATTAATCTTAAAAATTATCAAGAAGTTGATCGCGTTTTTTTAGATTATCAAAAAAATTACAATAATTTAGATTGGTTAAAAATTAATAATCATCAACAATTATCAAAGCCTCCGCCCTATATTTCTGTAAATCTAGTTCACAATAATGGTGATATCAAAATTAATGATATTATAAAATTTTATGCGGTTTTGCAATCTACAAAATCAAAGGATTTTATCGATGATTTTGATTTAAATCTTGATGCAAAATTAAAAAAAATTTCAGGTTATGGTTATGTGATTGGCGATGTTGAAATTGTAAAAAGAACAAATCCACAAAATCATCATGATTTTTTGCGCGAGCTTCGTCACAAAATTAGTGAAAAAATTATAAAGATTTTACCAAATGAAGAAGGAGCGATAGCCCTTGCGCTCCTTATTGGCGATCAATCACAAATTTCTGGCGAATTGCTAAAAAGAATTCGCAATTGTGGATTAGCGCATCTGCTTTCAATTTCAGGATTTCATTTATCTTTGGCTTGTTTGATATTTTTTATTTTATTTCGTTATTTATTTTGTAGCATTGCCATGATTTCGCTACGCTATGATTTAAAAAAAATTTCAGCAATTTTTGCGCTTCTAGCTAGTTATGTTTATTTAAAAATTGCTGGATCTCCAATCCCTGCGCAACGAGCATTTCTAATGGTTTGCTTGCTATTGCTTAGCTATTATGTTCAAGAGAGATTTAATAGCAAAAGAGCAATAATGTTATGCTTGTTTATTTTAACATTGGGCAATCCTTACTTGCTGTTTAACTTGAGCTTTCAATTGTCTTTTATGGCAATTTTGACAATGATTTTTTATTACCAAGATTATCATCAACAATATTCGCAACAAGAATTAGCGCTGAAAAAACTTAACGAAAATAAATTTTTTTTAAATCGCTGGCGTAATTTTTTTAGCAAAATTTTTAATTATTTTCGCGAAATTATTGTCGTATCTACTATAATTCAAATTATCACCCTGCCCTACTTAATGCATGCTTTCCATAATTTTAGCTTAATTGCACCATTGACCAATATTTTTGCAATTCCATTGGCAAGCTTTGTAATTATGCCTCTTGGTTTTTTAGCATTATTTTTAATGATTTTTAATCTTGAATATTTGGCATTACACGCAATGAAATGGGGAATAATTTTACTTGAAAAAATTATAATTTTTTTTAGTGATTTTAATTTTTCAATATTATCAACTGGTCACCTCCCATTGATTTCTCTGGCTTTAAGCACTTTTGCAATTTTTTTATTTTTTTTACAAAATCAAAAATCAACAAAGTTTTTAGCTGGAATTATTTTTGTAAGCAGTTTTTTTATTGGCAAATTTATTGACAAACCTGCTTTAATATTTGCTGATAATCAAAAATTCTATGCATTATATCATCCTAGCCAAGGACTTAGATTTTCTAAGGAAATGCGCATTTCAAAACGTCAAAAAAATTGGTTAGTTAATTTTAATGAAAAACAAACAAAAACAATTAATAATTGTGATAGTAAGTTAGGATCAAACAATTTTTGTAGAATATGCGTAAAAAATAAAGAAGTTAACTATTGTCAAATTTTTTATGATGATCAAAAAATTTTAACAATAAATCAGCGCGGTAAAATTAGTGAGTTATGCAAAATTTATAAAAATTATAAACCAAATCTTATAGTCAATCTCACCTCTAAATACAACCTTCCGCAATGTTTCTTTGCCGATAAATCATCAACATTGATAATAGATAATTTTGATTTTTTATTACAAAAAACTCAATTAATTTTTATAAAAAATAATAAAATTACTCGTCAATTTGCAAATGCCAATTGAAATAAGTTATATCAAGAAAATCAGCGAAATTTGGTTTTGTTAATCTGCGTTTTTTAATTTTATTTTACTAAAATGCGGACTCAATCTAAGCAACTAAAACAGGAATTGAATGGTGACCCCAACGAGATTCGAACTCGTATTTTCACCGTGAAAGGGTGACGTCCTAACCGTTAGACGATGGGG
>CAILUF010000051.1 GCA_903837365.1 uncultured Alphaproteobacteria bacterium
CCTTGCATCCTCAAGATCCATACATGAAAGCATGGCACCGAGGTTGGATGGAATTTAGCAATGGTATTTTAGCTTCAACTTTCGCGTTAATATATGCGCAAGATCAGCAAAATTTTGATTTGCGTAAAGCTGATATCATTGCGAAATTAAAAATCCTCGATGCCAATCTAAAATTTAATCCTTATTTTGATGGCGATCGCTATTCATTGGTTGATGTTTGTTTAGCTTCAGCATTCAAACCCTTGACATTCATTGATAAGAAATTCACTCTAGAGATGTTTGATTTGCACAAAAATGTTGCGACATATGTTGAAGGAGCGGTAACCCGTGGATCACTTCATAAAGCATTAGCTAATGATTATGAAGATATTTTTAAGCGATTTATTGAAAAAAAGAAATCTCATCTTTTAACCATGAGCTTCAGCTTGTAAGGTTTTCGCGTTGATAAATCCAAATAATAATCATTTTAAAGTAAATGATGATTATTTGAAAAACAAAACCTATTGCTGATATCGTGATTTATTCACGATAAAGCGATTCAACTCTTTTTGTAAATTTGCGTTAGCAAATTTAAGAAATAATTCAGCTCTTTTCTAAATTTGCTTTAGCAAATTTAATTTTAAACTATTTGATAAAATAATAATTTAACAAATCACCTAAAGTAAACCTTGATAATGCCAAGAATGGTCTTAATCTTAAGATAATGAAGTCAATCGCTTTAAAATAAATCATGGTTATTTGAAAAATAAATCTATCGCTGATATCGTGATTTATTCACGATAAAGCGATTCAACTCTTTTTGTAAATTTGCGTTAGCAAATTTAATTTTAAACTATTTGAATTTATGATTACCTATCCGCAACTACAATTAAAAAATCATTTTCAACTTCGTGCACTTCAGGGAAGTCCGTGGATTTATTCCAATGAAATTACTAATTTTGCTCAAATAAAAAAACTTCCTAAAGGTAGTATTGTCGAAGTTAGAACAGCTAAAAATCAATTCTTTGCCTTAGCATATTTTAATCCTTACAGCTTAATTTCTGCGCGTATAATCAGCTATAATTTTAACGAAATATTTGATGAAAGTTTTTTTGTAAAAAAAATTACGCAAGCAAAAATTATGCGCGAAAAATTTTTTCAAAAACCTTTTTATCGCTTAATTCACTCGGAAGGAGATTTCTTGCCTGGCCTTGTAATTGATCGCTTTGATAATGTTTTTGTTTGTCAAATTTCAACAGCTGGAATTGCCAATTTATCAGAGTTCATAATTCAAGCTTTAATAAATATTTTTGGCAAAGAAATTACCGTAATTTATAAAAATGATTTTGAATTACGCAAAATGGAAGATCTTGAGCTTGGCGTTGAAGTAGTTTACGGTAAACTTCCCGAGCATTTCACAATTTATGAAAATGATCTTAAATTTAATGGCGATATTTTAGAAGGTCAAAAAACTGGCTGGTTCTTTGATCAACGTTCAAATCGAAATTTTGTAAGCGAAATAAGCAAAGATTGCAACGTTTTAGACGCATTTTGTTATCTTGGAGGATTTGGAATAAATGCTATTAAAGGTGGAGCAAAGAAAGTAGTTTTTGTTGATTCCTCACAAAAAGCAATAGAATATGTTAAAAGTAATTGTGAATTGCTAGAAGCTAAAACAAATCTCGAATTTTACAATGATAAGGTTTATGATTATTTAGAGATTAATGCCAATATTGTCGATAAATTTAACTTAATTATCTTAGATCCACCTGCATTCATAAAAACCAAAAAAGATTTTTTTTCAGGATTAAAAGGTTATGAAAAATTAGTTAAATTAGCCCTACCCTTACTCGATAAAAATGCTTTGCTAATGATAAATTCCTGCTCATATCATCTCACTCAAAGTGATCTGATTAACTGCGTAAAAAATGCTTGTTTTAAAAATGACAAAACTGCACGGTTAATTCGTTCTAGTGGCGCAAGCTTTGATCATCCAGTTAATCCGGCCTTAAAAGAAAATGAATATTTAAAATCACTAACATTTTTTATTGATTAATTTTACTTTAAATTTAAATTTTCTAAAAATTTTATTTTATTAATCGCTTAAATTATGACGAAAAAAATTCTTATCACAGGAGCGCTGGGTCAAATTGGCTCAGAGCTTAGCACTAGTTTAAAAAAAATCTATGGCAATGATAATGTCATAACATCCGATTTAAAAACCACCTTGATTGCTCAAGAATATTTACCTTACGAAACTCTTGATATTTTAAATAGAAAACAACTTTTTGAAGTTATAAAAAAACACAATATCTCGATCATTTATCACCTCGGTGCAATACTTTCCGCTACTGGCGAAAAAAATCCGCAATTATGTTTTGATGTAAATATGATTGGACTTTACAATGTTTTGGAAGTTGCGCGAGAGTTAAATATTAAACAAATAATTTGTCCAAGTTCAATTGCGGTATTCGGTCCATCAACTCCCAGAATCAATACTCCACAGCAAACAATTATCATGCCAAAAACAATGTATGGCTTAACTAAAGCATCTGGCGAATTACTTTGCGATTATTATGTCCAAAAATATAAAATTGATATTCGCGGATTACGTTATCCAGGTTTGATTAGTTATAAATCAATGCCCGGTGGTGGAACAACCGATTATGCGGTAGAAATTTTTTATGAAGCATTGCAGAATAATTTTTATAAATGTTTTTTAAAAGCTGATACAACCTTACCAATGATGTATATGGCTGATGCGATACGCGGAACCATTGAATTAAGCGAAGCAGATTATTCAAAGTTAAAAAATCATTCTAATTTTAATTTTGCTGGAATTAGTTTTTCATGCCAAGATTTGGCCAATGAAATTAAACAACATCTACCAAAATTTAGCATTGAATATGTTGCGGATTTTCGTCAAGAAATTGCCGATTCTTGGCCTGAATCAATTGATGACGCTGAAGCACGAAATCAATGGGGATGGAAAGCTGAATATGATCTTTCAAAACTAACCTTAACGATGCTTGAAAACTTAAAAATTAAATTAAATTTAAACTAATTTTCTTGATTAAGATTTTCTTTGCTCATTATTAAAATTTTCTTTGTCCATTTTTTAACCATTAAGACCTCAGCAAGTTAACTTTAAAATTCCTTTTTATCGAATTTAAACATTTTAGCTTTATCCTTTTGAATTAAATTTCCTAACTCCTGAAATTGCTGACGATTTTGGATTATTGATGAATGGATTTGGAGTTATGATTTCAGTTTTAGTAAACTCCTCAACCTTTGATTCGCAAGGCAAGTAAACCATTTTACGCACTTCACTTTGCATAACTTCTGAGCGTCCATGCAAAACATCCTGATTTTTAAAAAGCAAAACATTATTTTTTTGATCACAAACAAATTTAAAACTTTCACTTAAGTTTAAACACATAACTGAGAAATCGCCAATTGCTTTATCAACATCTTTTTGTGAATATTTGCATTGCGTTGGATCACTGATTAAGTAAGGGTTACTGGAAAAATTATAATGCAAAAAAATACTCCCATCCTCTTTATAATTTATTATTTTATGAGCTTTTGTCTTCGTAAAAAATCCTTTTTCATTAACCTCATTTTTACAAATTAACACCTCCTGTAGAATCTTAAAAGATTGAGGATTTTGTAATTTAAAATTTTTATAAATTAAATAATTTTCAGTAAAAAAAGTAAAAGCATTACTATTAGAATTAACCGTAACAATTGCTACAAATTCAGGAATAGAATCATCGTGAATTTTATCGCAATGCGCTGGAATAAATCGATTATTATCGGATAAAAATCCAATTATCGGATAATCATTTAAAATCATTCTTCTTATTTTCGATTGTTGCATAATCGCAGAAATTGTAAGAATTTTAAAGAAAATATCTTGGGATAAACTTTGATTCGATGGCTGGTCTAAACCAATCAACTCAAGCACTGTAAATAAATTATTTTTGTCATTTATTAAATTCTTTTTTGTAAATTCATCAAATATTTTTTTAAAATTTTTGATCTCGCTATCCTGTATATTTTCTTGGAAATATTGATTAATTATAAACTGTAATTGGGTTATTTCTTTCAGCGATGGATTTAAATTACCGCATGCAATATGAAATTTTAATTCATTAAGATAGAATTTTTGAGCATGCTGAATTATGCCTTTTGGAATTATCGTTGAGCGAAAATAATTTCTGCTAAAAATATTATTTAGCTTATTGATTGATGGCTGTTGTAATAAAAATCTATACTTCATGTTTCAAAAAAATAGAACACCTACAATCTCACATATACAGGTATATTTTATAGGCATAATATGTTTAATAAATATAATAGATATAATATGTATAATAGATATAACCAGCTC
>CAILUF010000052.1 GCA_903837365.1 uncultured Alphaproteobacteria bacterium
CAAATTAAGATTATGATTGCAATTATATTTTTTTAAGAAAATAATAATTACGAAATTATTTTAAAAAAAATGTTTTTAAAGCATAAAAATAAAAAATCAGCAATCATTTTTACGATATTTTTTGCAATATCGTTAATCTTTAATATCGCCTTTTCTTCCAGCTGTTACGCCAATCCATCGATAATTCGCGATCGCGAAATTGAAAAATTTTTATATCAATTAGCAAAACCAATTTTATTAGAAGCTGGATTAAATCCCAATGAAATTAAAATTTACATTATCAATGACGATAGTATTAATGCATTCGTATCACAAGGGCAAAAGATTTTTATCAATACGGGTTTAATTCGCAAATTTAATACCCCTGATGCCTTGATTGGTGTAATTGCTCACGAAACTGGACATATTGCATCTGGACATCTTGCTCGCTTTAGCGAAGGCATGAAAGAAGCTGAAAATGCTATGCTTTTAAGCTATCTACTTGGTATTGGTGCAGTAGTTGGTGGATCTGTGGATGCTGGATCAGCTTTGATTTTGGGAGGATCGCAAAGTGCTCAAAGATTGATGATGAAATATACTCGTACTCAAGAAGAAGCTGCTGATTCATTGGCTATTGATTATCTCGCCAAACTTTCTTATCCAGCAACTGGCTTGGTTAATTTGCTTAATTATTTCAGCAGTCAAATGATTGGCTATAAAGATCATATTGATGAATATACGCTCTCACACCCTATCAGCGCTAAGCGTGTTGAATTAATAAAAGCTCGAACTATCAAGCAAAATTTTTCTCCAGACAAATTAAATAAAAAATTACAACCTGCCATGGATATTACTCTTGCAAAGCTTGAAGGCTTTCTTGAACGACCTGAAGAATTGATTAAGAAATATAAAGATAAAGATAATTTTATTGCCAAATATATCAAAGCGATTGCTTATTTTCGTCAAGGCGAATTGTCTTTATCCTTGGAAAATATTGATGCGCTGATCAATGAAAAACCTAAACAAGGTTTTTTATATGATCTAAAAGGACAAATTTTATTTGAGAGCAGTAAAAATCAAGAAGCACTTATCGCCTACAACCAAGCGATTTCTAAACTTGATTCAGTTGATAGCGCATTAACTAAAATTAGCTTCGCTTTATCATTATTAAGTTTAAAAAATAATGATGAGGAATTAATTCAACTTGCCATTTCTAAACTTAAAGAAGCGCAAAAATTTGAAGATGATAATCCAATTTTATTTAAAAATCTTGCTACCGCTTACGCTAAATTAAACGATGAAACCAATGCTAGTCTTGCTTTGGCAGAGTTTAATTTGTTAATTAACGACAAAGAAAAATGTTTGAAATTATTAAAAAAACTTGAGAAAAATCTTGATAAAAAAAATCCTAATCAACAACAACAAATACTTTACGCTAGTGATTTAAAACAGTTTTGCACAAAAGATGATGATAAATAAAAAACATCACCTCAAGCAAATATTTTAAAAAAATATTGTGGAATTTTCGGTTCATCCGCATTGCGGAATTTAGGCTTGATTCGCAAGTAAGCGATATAAATTTTTCGTAATAAATTTTTCGTAAATTTGCGTTAGCAAATTCAATTGCCAAAATTATATAATAAAATTTAAACTCAAAAATAATTTATTGTAGAATTTTTTGAATTCGCCTTGAAAAATCTGCCGTATCTTTGATTGGCTCATCTTCAATGATGCAAGCCAAGTCAAATAAGGTTTTGACAATATCGCTATTTTGATTTTTCTTATCTTCGCTGATATAATCCTCTTGTAATTTTTTGATAATTGAATTAACCGGATTGATTTCTAGAATTTTTGCTGAAGCTGAATTAATTTGTTTTTGCTCAAGCAGGTAGCGCTCTAGACGAATATCCATCGAGTTTGATCCAACTGCCAAACAAACTGGCGATCCAGTTAATTTTTTAGAAATTCTTACCTTATCAATTTTATCACCTAAAATTTCTTTAATAAAAGTAAGAAGGCCATCAAACTTACTATCCGTAGCATCAATTGGCTCTTCTTTATTTTCCTTATCGTCATCTTCTTTTCTTTCTTCAGAAGTTTTGTCGATATTTTCTATGTCAACATCGTGACGATTTATTGATTGAAATTCTTTCTCTTTAAAAGGTAACATCACCGTTACCCAAAATTCATCAACTGCATCGCAAAGATATAAAACTTCGATATCTTTTTGTAAAAATATTTCTAACTGCGGAGATGTTTTAATTTTTTCAATTGATTCTCCCGTTAAAAAATAAATACGATCTTGCCCTACTCTCATGCGCTCCAAATATTCATTGATGTTAATCAATTTATCAGGAGATTTTGACGAATAAAAACGACAAATTTCTAAAATTTTTTCACGAAATTCTGATGACTCGCAAAGCCCTTCCTTGAGAACTGCACCGAAATTATTCCAAAATTTTAAATATTCCTCTTCATCATCACGAGCTTTTTTCTTGAGTTCGGCAAGCACTTTATTAACAACTGATTTTCTAATTTTATCAAGTACCGCACTGTGTTGCAATGTTTCACGGCTGATGTTTAAAGGCAAATCATCTGAGTCAATCAATCCCCTTAAAAATCTCATGCAAGCTGGAACTAAACTTAATTCTTCGCTAATAAAAACTTTTTTAACATAAAGTTTAACACATGATTTACGATCGGGATGGAATAAATCGAAAGGTTTAATGCTGGGAATAAAAAGTAAATTTGTATAGCTCAATAGTCCTTCAACACTACTGTGGATTGTCATAAAAGGATCACCGGGGAGATGAGCGATATGTTTGTAAAAAGCTTGATATTGCTCAGCGCTAATTTCATCTTTATTTTTTTTCCATAATGCCGAAGCGGAATTAAGCGTTTCAATTTTTGCTCCGTCATCAGTATTTTCAGGAACAAATTCGATTTGAAAATTAATATGATCGCAATAAGTTTGTACAACATGTTTTATGTGAAAGCGATCTAGAAAATCATGAGCATCATCTTTGAGATGCAAAATAATTTTGGTATTGCCAGAGAATTTTTCAGTTGCGTTTGATTCCTCATGCTCCTTCAATTCAAAATGCTGATTACCGCTTGATTGCCAATGCCATTTTTGTTTATCGTTATATTTTTGTGAAATAACTTCGACTTTATTGGCAATCATAAAACTTGAGTAAAATCCAACACCAAATTGACCGATTAATTGTACATCTTTTTGCTTATCTCCAGTTAGCGATTTTATAAAAGTTTCAGTACCGGAGCGAGCAATGGTACCAAGGTTTTCAAGTAAATCATCGCGATTCATACCAATGCCATTATCACTGATGATTAATAATTTTTCTTTCTTGTTTATGGTGATCGATATTTTTAAATCATCGACTTGTAATTGCGAATTTTGCGCTCCTAAATAACGCATTTTATCGCAAGCATCCGAAGCATTAGATATTAATTCACGTAACGCTACATCCTTATTAGTGTAAAGCGAATTAATCATCAATTGTAGAATTTTTCCAACTTCAACATCAAAATCAAAATGCTGTTTATTTAAATCTTTAAATGATTCCTTGCGATTATCGTCATGATCATTTTTATTGCTGTTTTTAGTATTTTTTACTTTCGAATCTTCAACGAAATTATCGTTGTCACTCTTAGCATTGCCTTGTTTGGTGTTATTTTTTTTATTAGTCATAAAATCAAATTTTTAAATTAAAAAATATTAACAATAATCTAAGTTTTTTTTAAAAAATTTCAAGAGCTATTATAAAAGATTTTTATTGTAAATTTTTAGCTAAAAAAATGAAGTTAGAATTCTTGTTTAGATGGTTGAATTGCCGATATTTACTGCGCAATAAAAATGCTAATATGCTCATATTTTATTTATTTTAAATTGCTTATGGTACAAAAAATTATTTATAATAAAGTTTAAGCCAAAATATTTGATAGTTATTAATTTAATTTTAGGTTTTTAACGACTTAATACCAATTAATGCCAAGTTGTCTTGTTGTTATGGTTAAAAAATTTAATTGCAAATAAATATGACTCGCTTTCTTCTTACCAATGTCGACACGAGAATTGTTCACGATGTCTTTAATCGTTTTGTAGGAAACAGTATTCCTATGCAGCTTGAATACCCGAATATAGATCAAAATCTCATTGCTGATATTGAACAAAATCGTGATAATCCTGGATTGAAAGTTAGTTGTGATTTTGTCGATTTAATATTAGAAACTGCAATTAATCATCCTGATCTTTTAAGTGCTTACGAAGGTAAAGATAGAATTACATTTCAAGTAGTTAATCTAAACGATCTAAATGATTATTACTTTGATTATTTATTTACCGATGAAAAAGGAGTTTTAATTAATTTAGATTCACCAGAAAAAAATAGTTACCTATTATTTTCACTAAGAAATTTAGAAATTTTAGATAGAGCCCAAATAGATAATTTTAATGGATTATCTTCAGATTATAAAAAAGAGATTTTAAAACAGCTAAGTAAAACATTGAAAATACAATTAGAAATTTATGCTCAAGAGCCTGGCAATGAAAACATGTTTTATGTTCGCCAATATTCTGATGGAAGAGTTGCTAAATTTTTAAAACATGAATATTGCAGTTTTTTTGATAAAGCGCTTCTTAAAAATAAATCATACATTACTAGCGCAATTCCAAGAAAATCAACACCTCCATCTCAACAACAAGCTAGATCTTTCAATCCTCCATTGAGTAGTCATTTTGATAGTTTAAATGATCATTTTTTTGATAAATTTTTAACCGCTGAAAATGGCGTATTGGTTGACTTAGATTCACCTGAAAAAAATAGTTATTTACTTTCTTCACTGAGAAATTCAGATATAATTGGCGATAATAGTTTTAAAAAATTATCACAAGAAACAAAATCTAAAATTTTAAAATATATCAATGAAGTGGTAAAAAGACAATTGGAAGTATACGATCAAAGCCAAGATTACCGCGATATTTTTTATGTTCGTCACTATAAAGATGGTAGAATTGTTAAATTTTTAAAACCAGAATATAGTGATCTCATCGAGCAAGCTGTTAAAGAAAATAAATTATTTATTTCCGAGGCATTTAAAAATAATATCACCTCACCTACTGTCAGTAAAGATAAGCCATCAGACAGAATAGTTGATGAAAATGTTGACGATATTTCTGATCAAGATTTTAAAAATTTATTGAACCTTAAGGAAGCAATATTAATTGATTTAGATAAACCTCAAAATAACCAACGTTTAATAGCTTTACTTAGAAATAAAGATATTTTTGGTGAACAAAATTTAGATAAATTAAACCCTGACTTGAAAATAGCTTTTTTAAATAGCATTAATAAAATTTTAAAGACAAGTCTAGAAATTTACGATCAAGAATCAGTTGATTCAAGCCTGTTCTATGTTCGAAAATATTCAGATGGTAGCAATGCTAAATTTTTAAAATATGAACATTTTAATCTTATTGATGAAATTATTAATAAAAATAAACAACTTATCGCTAAATCAATTAAAGCAAATCTACAACAATCAACTTCACAATCTTTACATCCTCAGCCAAGGGTTTTTCAAGCTATGGCATCCTTGCAATCATTACATCAGCAACCGATGGTTTTGGAAACAAAAAAAATTTTGAAATCATCGCAAACTTATCCAAGAGTTTTAGAAATCAAACAAGTTTCAGCATCATCGCAAACTCAACCAAGAGTTCTACCGATCGTTCTAGAAACTAGACCTGTTAAAGAATTAATTGATCGATTTAACAATCCGAGTAATAGCCAAAACACCTCCTCAACACCAAGCGCCGAAGAAAGCATTTTGCCGGGAAGTCAAAGATCGATATCCCCAAGAATTGCAAGCGCTAAAGAATTATTCGAAAACTCAGAAACTTATCTTCAACCTCAAAATAAAAGTGATTCTTCTAACTCTCCGAGAAGCGTAATAACAGGTCCAAGATCTTTTTATGAAATTGCAAGTTCTACAACCGATAGATCTTGGAAAAAATAATTCTAATTTAGCTAAAGGTTTAGAAAAAATAAAATGAACAATTAAAAAAATAACAATGTTTCATAAAATTTTTCTTGCAGAATTTTTTGAAAATTTTCTTCGAATTCAATCGACTTTGTTTCAACTCCCAGTTCATTCAAGGAGGTTACGCCAAATTGCGTAATTCCACAAGGAATAATTTTTTTAAAGCCATCTAAATCGCAATTAATATTCAAGGCTACCCCGTGATAGCTCACCCATTTTTTTAGCTTTATACCAATTGCGGAAATTTTTTTATCGCTACTGCAATCGCCCTTTTTACTTTCAACCCAAATGCCAACGCGATCCTTGCGAATATTGCCTTCAATGCCGTAATGATCTAACACGCTAATTATCCAACGTTCTAGAAAATTTACAAAACTTGCTATATCAGGATCGCTAGGTGAAAAAAAATTTTTCAAATCAATCATCGCGTAAATTATTTTCATACCCGGACAATGATAGGTGTATTTTCCACCACGATTTGTTTTATAAACCTTTGCATCACTTAACTCCAATAAATCACTGTCTTTGGCACTAATTCCAGCGGTATAAATTGGTGGATGCTCTAAAACCCAAATCAACTCGCGAGCTTTTTTATCAATAATTTGCTCAACACGATTAGTCATAAAACTCAAGGCTTGCTCGTAGTCAATTAAGTCTTTTTCAAAGCGCCATTCGAGGTTATAATTGCACTTTTTTTTCATAGTTTTAAATTGCTATTAATTGCTATTAATTTAAAAAAAAAATTTTAAACTATGCGCTTGTAATTTGAAAGCCTTGTTTTAGTTATGACTTTTTCAAACTTATAAATTTTAAAAATATGATTGGAAAATTAACCGGTAAAATCGATAAAGTATATGACGATCACTGCATCATTGATGTTGGAGGTGTTGGCTATATTGTTTTTTTATCGCAAAAAACTGCGCAATCGCTTCGGCAATTAGAAATTTCAAAAACAATTTCTTTAATCATCGAAACTAAAGTCAAAGAAGATGCCTTTGAGCTTTACGGCTTCGTAAGTGAAATTGAAAAAATCTGGTTTATAGAATTACTAAAAGTACAAGGAGTTGGTGCAAAAATGGCGCAGAAAATTCTTAGCGCATTAAATATTGATGAGCTCGCTAAAGCCTTAATCGCCAATGATCAAAAGACCTTTTCAAAAATTTCTGGAATTGGTCCAAAACTTGCTTCGCGTCTAACTACTGAATTAAAAAATTCACCGCAAAAATTAGGAATTGATGTTGCTAATTTTGAAATTAGTAATGATAAAAATAATAATTTTATTTCCTCGCAAATTGCGCAAGATGCATTATCTGCCCTAGAGAATCTTGGTTATAAAAAACATGATTGTTTAAAAATTATCGATTATATTTTGTCTGACAATCAAGCGGTTACCCTTGAAAATCTTATCACTTCTTCGTTAAGAGAACTTGCTAAGAAAAAAGTATAATCATTAATAGTTAACTAAAACAAAAAACAATTATTGTAAATAAACATAAGTTATGATTGATAAAAATCAAAAAATTAAAAAAATTAAAAATGAAAATAAAGAACCGAATCTTGATGCATTTTTAAACATGAAAAATAATTTTGATCCACAATTATCAACTCATCAAAGCCTAGGTCAAACTCTTAACAATCAAACTCTTAATCCACTTCTTAATAGCGGTTTAAATGAAGATGAAATAAACATTAAATCAACTCACGAAAATAGCGAAATTACTCTTCGACCCAGCTATCTTGAAGATTTTTTAGGGCAAGAAAAATTAAAAGAAAATCTTCATGTTTTTTTACGCTCAGCAAAAAATCGCGGTGAATGCCTAGATCACGCTCTTTTCCATGGTCCACCTGGACTTGGTAAAACTACCTTAGCGCAAATTATTGCTCACGAAATGGGCGTTGGATTCAAAAGCACATCAGGTCCAGTCATCACTAAATCTGGGGATTTAGCAGCGATATTAACCAACTTACAACAAGGTGATATTTTATTTATCGATGAAATTCATCGTCTCAATAAAAATGTCGAGGAAGTGCTATACAGCGCAATGGAAGATTTCAAACTCGATATCATCATCGGCGAAGGTCCTGGAGCGCGAGCCATTAAAATTGATTTACCAAAATTTACTTTGGTTGGAGCAACCACGCGAATTGGACTTATTGCTAATCCCCTCAAGGATCGCTTTGGAATTCCACTGCGTTTGAATTTTTATAACACTAACGAACTTCAGCAAATCGTTAATCGTGATGCGAAAATTTTACAAATTGGCATTGACGAAATTGCTTCACTTGAAATTGCCAAAAGATCACGCGGAACTCCACGGATTGCCATTCGCTTACTAAAACGCGTTCGCGATTTCGCAAGCGATAATCACCAAAAAAATATTGATATAGAAATCGCGATGCACGCTTTGCAATGTTTAGAAATCGATGAGAATGGTCTTGATTCTTCTGATCATCGCTATTTACGTTTCATTGCTCAAAATTATCGCGGAGGACCAGTTGGTATCGAAACAATCGCTTCAGCGATTGGCGATGAACGCGATACCATTGAAGATAGCATCGAACCATATTTAATCCAACAAGGCTTAATTGAAAAAACTCCGCGCGGTCGCGTAATTACCCAAAAAACTTGGGAAATTTTAAAAATTTTATGAAAAAAATTTTATTGATTATAACCGGTAGCATCGCTTGTTACAAAAGCATAGACTTAATTCGCCAACTCAAAAAAGATGGCAATGAAGTTAACTGCATTTTAACAAAATCAGCACGTGAATTTATTACGCCACTTTTAGTTTCCGCAATTACTGGCAATAAAACTTACGAAGAATTATTTGCTCTAGATGATGAGGTTAAAATGGGTCATATCAAGCTTGCTCGTCAACATGATTTAATCGTTATTGCCCCAGCAAGTGCTGATTTTATTGCTAAAATCGCCAATGGTTTAGGTGATGATTTGGCATCGTGTGTAATTTTAGCCAGTGACAAAAAAATCATTTTAGCTCCAGCGATGAATGAAAAAATGTGGCAAAAACCATCAAATCAAGAAAATCTTCAAAAGCTCGCCAGTCTAGGCATTGATATTGTAGAACCCGAAACTGATATTTTAGCATGCGGTGAATATGGCGTTGGCAAAATGGCAAATATTGAAAAAATATTTTTTGAAATTAAACAATTTTTACAAAATCAAAATTTACTTTCTGGTAAAAAAATTCTCATCACCGGTGGATCAACTCGCGAAATGATTGATCCCATCCGCTTTATTAGCAATAATTCATCCGGTAAACAAGCGATCGCAATTGCTAAAATTTTAAAACAAATGGATGCGCAAATTCATTTTATCGCCGGAAATATTTCTTTGCCAATACCGCTTAGCAATCAAGAAATTTCAAGGGTTGAGAGTGCTAATGAAATGTTTGAAATAGTCAAAAATAATTTGGCAAATGTCGATATTTTTATCGCCTGCGCTGCGGTTAGCGATTTTAAAATTAAAAATATTTCTCAACAAAAAATTAAAAAAAATCTTCTCAAAAATTTCTCACTCGAATTTGAGATGAACCCTGATATCCTTGAGTCAGTTGGCAATAATGTCAATCGTCCAAAAATGGTTATTGGCTTTTGCGCTGAAAGCGAAAATATCATTGAAAATGCTCAAGAAAAATTATACAAAAAAAATTGTGATTTGATAATTGCCAATGATATTGAAAATGGCAAAATCTTTGGAAACTCTGAAACTAAAGCTTATTTAATAGCTAACAATAAACAACAGGATTTAGGCAAAATAACTAAAACTCAATTAGCTTTGTTACTTGCTAAAGAAATAGTTAATTTCTTTAAAATTAATGATTAATCATTATTTTTTCTTTACTGCAAACGAAATGCAACTTTGGTAAATAGCCAAATTAGAGTGACAAAAAAACCTCACAAAGGCTTGATAGATCTTGCTTCTCTTCAAATGTTAATTTATGAAATAATTCATCTAAAATTCTTTGATGATAATTTTTCAACCATTTTTTTTCGGGATAGGTGAGCATTTTAAAATCAATCAATTCAGCTTCGAACGGCATAAGAGTAAGAGTTTCGAAAGTTAGAAATTTCTCGTCTAGCTCAATAACTCGCTGTAAATTTTCCAAACGAATTCCGAAATCCCCTTCTTTGTAGTATCCGGGTTCGTTTGATAAAATCATATTTGGCAATAATTGTACTTGATTACGCAAACTAATAGCGCATGGTCCTTCGTGAACATTTGCAAATGCTCCAACTCCATGACCAGTTCCATGGCCATAATCTTCACCTACTTGCCATAAATGAAATCGCGCAAGCACATCCAGATTAGATCCGCTTAAGCCTCGCGGAAATTTTACTCGCGCTAAGGCAATATGCCCTTTTAAAACAAGAGTATATTTTTCAATCATTTCCGCACTAGCTTTGCCAACTAAAAATGTTCGCGTAACATCAGTAGTTCCAAAGAAATCCTCTCCCAAATATTGTCCTCCCGAATCAAGCAAATAAAGAGAATCGTCAGTGATTTTTTTACAAGAATTTTCATCGGCATTGTAATGCACAATCGCCGAATTACTCGCAAAAGCTGAAATTGTTGCAAAACTTTCGTAAATAAAATTTTTATTTTCTTGGCGAAATTCGTGAAGTTTTTGTTGCGCAGAAATTTCAGTGATTTCTTGATTTTTAATAGCATTTTTGAACCATAAAATAAACTTCGTTAAGGCAAGTCCATCAAGATTATGCGCTAGTTTTGCACCGTAAATTTCTCGGGGATTTTTTTGAGATTTTACCAACTCAATTTCATTATTTTTATCGTTAATTATAAAATCATTTTTTTGCAATTGTTTTAGTAAAAAATAATTAAGATTTTTAAAATCCACATCAATAGTTTTTATTTTTTTTCTTAAAAAACTTAATCGCAAATCTAAATTATCTTGAGCTATACAATTAACATTTTCTAAGGTTAAACCGTTTAATCTTTTTTCGTCAATAAATAAATCAACCTTGCCATCCTTGAACAAAATAGCATAAGCAAGCAATAATGGAGAATATTTAACATCACTTGATCTTATATTTAGAAGCCAACATAACTCGTCAGATTTTGTTATCAGTAAAGCATCCCCCGAGATTTCTTTGGCAATAATTTTTCTTTTTTCAATATCGCTTTTACCACTAATTTTTTCATGACAATAAAAGATCGGTGATTGCTTAGAAATTGCTTGGTTGATCGAAATTTTATCAATAAAAATTTCATCAAAAAATTCAATATTATTTACAGCAAATTTTTCAATTTTACTGACAAAATTTACACTTGTTAATTTACTAAATAAGGCAATTTTTTTATTGGTTAAATTGCTTTGCAACCAGTAAATAACTGGGGTTTTGGCGATATCTAAAATTTCATATTCTTCTTTGTCGAGTTGATTTTTGGCTTGTAAAATGTAACGACTATCGGTAAAAAAAAATGATTTTTTTAAACCAAAAATTACTGTTGCATTTGAGCCAGTAAAATTTGTAATTGCTTTAACTAAGCGCTTGGATTCAGGTAAATATTCACTAAAAAACTCATCGCTATTTGGCAAAAGTAAAAAATCAATTTTATTTTTTTTAAGAAAATTTTTAATTTCAAAAAGCATATTTCAATAATTAATTAGATTATTTTTAAATTAAATTTATAAATTTTGATCATTTTTAAATGGCAATTCATTAATGTGCAAGCTTCTAAAAAAGCTTTTGATTAGAGTCTTGACGATGGTTTTTAAAAAAAATTTAATCTTGTTATCTTGTTTTTATTTTATAAAATTAATCAGTAAGTAATACCAAATTAACTTGAAAATTAACAATTAAGCAAAATATTATTTTTTAGGTCGCGACTTACGCGACGACAGGATTTTTGAGATAAAAATCTTGTCATTGCTTTAGCATGACTAATAAAAAATTAAAATG
>CAILUF010000053.1 GCA_903837365.1 uncultured Alphaproteobacteria bacterium
ATCTCAAAATCATCGATCTTTCTGCAGATTTTAGATTTGAAAATCCTCATGATTATACTCAATGGTATGGTCACGAACATTTAGCTGTCGAGATACAGCAACAAGCAGTTTATGGTCTTAGCGAAATCAATCGCGATAAAATTAGAAAAGCCAAAATCATTGCCTGTCCAGGTTGTTATCCAAGCTCTGCTCTTTTACCTTTAATTCCACTTTTAAAAAATCAATTAATTGAAAATAATAATATTATTATTGATTCAAAATCAGGAGTTTCTGGCGCAGGAAGAAATGCCAAAATCTCTAATTTATTTTGTGAAATAAATAGCTCATTTAAAGCTTATAGCATTGGCAAACATCGTCATATTGGCGAAATTCAGCAGGAACTTAGCAAGGCGAGTGGAAGTAAAATAAAAGTCGATTTCACTCCGCATCTCTTACCGGTTAATCGCGGAATAATTTCAACAATATATACTAAATTAAATTCAAATATAACTATTCAAGATGTAAAAAATTGTTTATTAACCTCTTATGATGATGAATATTTTGTTAAGGTTGTCGATCATGAAATTAGTTTGAGCGATGTGGTTGGAACCAATTTCTGCCTAATGGCTGTAAATTTAGGAAATAATAATAATTCAGTAATTATAACTTCAGCTCTTGATAATCTATGCAAAGGTGCATCGGGTCAAGCTGTACAAAATATGAATATAATTTTTGATTGCGATGAAAAATTGGGCTTAGAAATTACGCCAATTTTTCCTTAAAATTTAATTTATATTTTAATTTCATGTCGACTATTTTTGCACCGATAACTTCTATATCTCGAGCTGGCGTAATAGTAATCAGAATATCTGGATCGCAATCTAGAAAATGCCTTGAAGCACTTGGCTGTTATATTAAATTGCAATCACATAAAATTTTTTTTCACAAAATAATTGATCCTCAAAATCAAGAAATTATCGATGAAGCATTGATTAGTTTTTTTCAAGCTCCGCGAAGTTTTACTGGCGAAGATGTTGTTGAAATTAATATCCATGCTTCGCCTTATATTTTAAAAAAAATCACCCAGATATTTTTACAAATTGAAAATGTTCATTATGCACAGGCTGGAGAATTTAGTAAAAGATCTTTTCTAAACGGAAAAATTGATTTAGTTCAAGCCGAAGCAATTCCTGATTTAATTGCCTGCGAAACTGAAATTCAACATCGCCAAGCCATGAAGCAATTAGGTGGGGAGCTTGGCAAAATTTACGATAAATGGCGTGAAGAATTATTGGAAATTATGGCATTAGTTGAAGCTAATATTGATTTTCCAGAAGATGATATTGACTCCTCAACAATCGATAAAATAAGTCTTGGAGTTAAAAAAATAAGTCATGAAATTGCTCAACATATTCATGATAATAAAATTGGACAAAAAATTAAAGATGGTTTAAACCTTGTAATTCTAGGATCCCCAAATGTTGGCAAATCAAGTTTAATTAATTTTTTAGCGCAAAGTGAAGTTGCTATTGTTTCTGACATCGCTGGAACGACACGCGATATTGTTGAAACTCATTTAGAAATTAAAGGATTAGCCGTAAAAATTGCCGATACCGCTGGATTAAGATCTAGCAATGATCAAATCGAGCAAGAAGGCATCAGAAGAGCAATGCAAAAAGCTCGCGATGCTGATATAAAAATTTTTGTTGTCGATGCTACTAATCCAATTTTTAATCATGAATTAATTGATCAAGATAGCATTATTGTTATTAATAAAATTGATAAAATTAAAAATTTTGATTTAGATTTTTTTATCAATGAAAACAAATTAAATTTTGATCGCAGTAGAATCGTTACCATTTCTATTATCAATAAAATCAATACTTCGCAACTTATTAAAATTCTTGAAGAAAAAATTTTAGAAATTTTACCACAAAATAACTCTCCGTTAATTACTCAGGAACGTTATCGCAAAATTTTGAAAGATTGTTTAATGAATTTAGAAAATTTTTCACTTGATAAAAATATTGAATTATCAGCTCAAGACTTGTGGATAGCTGGTCAAGAGCTTGGTAAAATTACTGGAAAATTTGATATTGAAAATATTTTAGAAATTATTTTTTCAAGATTTTGTATTGGAAAATAATTAAGTTAATATTAGAATAATTAAATTATTA
>CAILUF010000054.1 GCA_903837365.1 uncultured Alphaproteobacteria bacterium
ATCAGCATAATAAACACCGAGCAATTTTACCGATTTAGAAAAAAAACCAAGCTCTTCTAAAGCTAATGCTACGCGTTTTTGCGAAGGATGTCCTTCAATTGTAATCAAAAATTTAGCTTGATTAGAAACTCCTCCCGGAATATAGCTTTCTAGCTTAACGATACTTACTGAATTTGTTGCAAATCCACCAAGCGCTTTATAGAGAGATCCCGGAATATTGCGAATCGTAAATAAAAGTGCGGTAATAGTTGGAGAAATTTTTGGATCGGTTTCGTGAGATAATTTCGAGATTACAATAAAAATCGTGATATTATCATTTGAACTATCTTGCATATTTTCTTTAATGATTTCGAGATTATGAATATCGCTAGCATATCTGGAGCATAAGGATGCCTTACTTTTATCATTAGTTTTAGCAATAAATTCAGCTGATTTAGCGGTATTAGAAAATTCATTAATTTTAACTTTTAATTCACGAAGATTATTTTGACATTGAAGCAATGCCTGAGGATGGGAGTAGACCTCTTTGATATCTTCTAACTTCGATCCTTTAATGCCAACCAAATTGTGAGTAATTGGAAAAAAATGTTCTGCAACAATTGATAAATCATATTTTTGAAGTAAATTATGAATTTCTGAAACCCTTCCTGCATATGAGTTTTCTAGGGGTATCATGCCATATTCAACTTGTGAATTATTTACCGCTTCAAAAACCTCATAAAAACTATCAAAAGCTTTGGCTTGATAATTAGGATAGAATTTAATACACGCTAAATTTGAATTAGCTCCTTCGCAACCTTGATAGGCAATAATTTGGCTCGACATAAAGTTTATAAAAATAATTAAATTACAATTGACAAAGTTTAAAATTAATTTGATAATAATAGGTAATTTAAAAAAACAAAATCAAATTTTATTTCTATGCAAAAAAATTGGCAGATAGATTCTTGGCGCAATTTTCCTATCAAACAACAGCCAAACTATCCTCAACTTCAAGAGTTAAAAATAGTTGAGCAACAACTTGCAAAATTTCCTCCGCTAGTTTCTTTTGACGAGATTGATAAGCTTAAGAACGAGCTTGCTCTAGTTTCACAAGGTAAAGCTTTTTTACTGCAAGGTGGCGATTGCGCTGAAAGTTTCCTTGAATTTTCTCATCACAATCTCAAAAGTTATTTTCGCACCATCATGCAAATGACTATTGCTTTGATGTATGGTTTGAAAAAACCCATTGTTAAGGTTGGAAGAATCGCTGGACAATATGCCAAGCCAAGATCGCAAAATGATGAAACTATTGATGGCGTTACTCTAAATGCTTATCGCGGTGATATTGTAAATGGTATCGAATTTAATTCACTCATTCGCAATGCTGATCCTAAAAGATTAATCGATGCCTATTTCTATTCATCGGCATCCCTAAATTTTTTGCGCTCATTAGCCCTTGGTGGATATGGTAATTTAGAAAAAGTTAATAAATGGAATGAAGAATTTGCGGAAATTTTTTCTGGCAAAAAAAATACCAATGAAGTAAATCAAAAAATCAATGAGATGCTAGAATTTATGAGCGCATGCGGTATTGATTATAAATCAATTCCACAATTTACGACTGCAAATTTTTACACTTCTCACGAAGCACTTTTATTAAATTATGAACAAGCTTTTATTCAGCAAAATTCTGACAATAAAAATTTTTACGATCTTAGCGCTCACATGCTGTGGATCGGCGATCGGACCCGTAATCCAGATGAAGCGCATGTCGAATTTATGCGCGGAATTGCAAACCCAATTGCCTTCAAAGTTGGTCCAACTATTTCAGAAAATGAATTATTAAAATTATTGGATATTTTAAATCCAAATAACATTGCTGGACGAATTACTTTAATTTCAAGAATGGGTAAGGATAACATCAGTAAAATTTTACCATCATTGATTAAAGCTGTTAAATCATCAGGTCATCATGTGATTTGGTCATGTGATCCAATGCATGGCAATACTATAAAAACTTCCAATAATTTTAAAACCAGAAAATTTAGCGATATTTTAAGCGAAGTAAAAAGTTTTTTTACAATTCATCAAGAGCTTGATAGCTATGCCGGAGGAGTTCACTTCGAAATGACTGGTCAAGATGTAACTGAATGTTTGGGTGGAAATCAAGAAATTTCCGAGCTAAATCTTAGTGATCGCTATCATACGCATTGCGATCCAAGACTTAACTCAGCGCAAAGCGTTGAAATGGCTTTTAGCATTGCTTATGAATTAAGCAAAAAAATAAAAAACAATTAAAAAACAAGAATCTTTACTATAAATCATTAATGACTAATAATAATCAACAACAATCACTATTGCCAAAAATACACGGAGTTTTTGCTATAGTTGGTATGCCCAATGCAGGTAAATCAAGCCTTACTAATGCAATGCTTGGACAAAAACTTTCAATTACTTCGCCAAAAGTCCAAACTACTCGCAATTCGATTAAAGCAATTATCATCAGCAATCAAGCGCAAATAATTGCTATCGATACACCAGGAATATTTATTCCACGTGACGATAAAATTCTTGAAAGGATCATAGTTAAAAGTGCTTGGCAAGCCCTTCGCGAAGCTGATCATATTTGTTTTGTAATCGATGCCGAAATTGGTTTGAACCAAGAAAATCAACGCATTTTAAAAGATTTAAAAAAAGAAAATTTAGATATCACAATCATTATCAATAAAATTGATAAGATTAGAAAATCAAAAATTTTAGATATTATCGCTCCTCTTGCTACTCTTGGTTTTGAAGAAATTTTACCAGTTAGCGCTACATCAGGTGATGGCATTGCTGAATTAAAAATATTTTTAGAAAAAAAATGTCTTCATCCCAATTGGCTTTATAATGAGGACGAAATTACTGATGCACCAATGCGTTTCATTGCCAGTGAGATAACCCGTGAAAAATTATTTCTCAATCTTAATCAAGAATTGCCTTATAGCCTAACCGTTAAAACTGATAGCTATGAAATTCTCGATAATAAGCAAATCAAAATTAAACAAACTATTTTGGTTCTCAAAGAAAGTCAAAAATCAATTGTTCTTGGTAAAAATGGTCAGATGATTAAAAAAATTGGCGAAGAATCTCGTCATGATTTAGGGCAAATCGCCAATACCAAAGTTCATTTATTTTTATTTGTAAAAGTTCAAGATAATTGGATGAATAAAATTGAAAATTTTGATCGAATTGATATTGAAAAATTACCTCCATTAAAAAAATAATTTATGTCTTCAACCGTTGATAGTCAAGAAATTGAGAAGTTTGAAAAAATGGCTCAAGAATGGTGGAATCCAAATGGCAAATTTAAGCAATTGCACAAATTTAATCCAAATCGTTTGCTATTTATGCGTCGTAAAATTTGTCAATTTTTTAATCTTGATGAAAAATCACTTACGCCTTTTACGAATTTAAAAATTGTTGATATTGGTTGCGGAGGTGGATTAATTTGCGAACCTTTTTGTAAAATGGGAGGAAACGTAACGGCAATTGATGCATCGGCGATTAATATCGGCATCGCCAAAAGTCATTCAGATAAATCAGAATTAAAAATCAATTATTTGCATTCCACTGCTGAAGAATTGGCTAATAAAAATGAACAATTTGATGTAGTTTTAGCCCTAGAAATCATTGAGCATGTTAGCGATATTGACTTATTTATAAAATCATGTTCACAATTACTTAAACCCAATGGTTTACTTTTTATAGCTACTTTAAATCGTACTTTAAAATCTCTTGCTTTGGCAAAAATTGGTGCGGAGTATATTTTGCGATGGTTACCAATTGGTACACATGATTATAAAAAATTTGTTAAACCTTCACAGATTTTCACAAGTGCTAGTAAATATCAATTGGAATTAACTGAACTTAACGGTTTTACTTATAATTTACTAAAAGATAGTTGGAATGAAAGTGCTGATATCGATGTTAATTATATCGCAATATTAAGAAAGTAATTGACCTTACAAATCCCTAAAATTTTTGGACATAACTAACATTGGCACCAACCAAAGAAGCTTTTTTAGCATCCTCACGAATTTCAGCGCGAGTAATATCAATGGTGATATTGTTGGTAAATTTATAACCAACTGAGAGTTGTAATTGTCGATCAAATGTATGGCGAGTATTAAGATGATTTTTGTCAATATTTCGTGTTTGCGTAGAAAGACTACTTGTCCAGTTGCGATAATTTCCAATTACAGCAAAGGTTGAATATTGAGCATTTCGACCATTAATTCCTGATAGATTTTTAATATCAACCAATTCAACAAAAGGAATTATCGAACTTTCTTTGCCAATTTTATGAAGATATTCTCCACCTAAAACATAGCCAGTTTCTCGCTTTGAATTATCATTTTTATCAACCCCAAGACTACGATATCCTAAGTTATAAAATAGATTTTTTATATCAAATAAATCTTCACCTTCCATGCTAACACTGTAAGATGAAACCGTTTGAGTATTCCCTGCTAAACCATTATTTTTATTAACTCTTCCGCGATTATTAATTGCACTTTTGCTTAGATCAGTATTGTCATTAAAAAAAGTGTTAAAAGTAATTTGACTACTTTCCAAAAGTGCTGTAGCTCCAAGGCCAATTTTCTCACGAAGATTATAGTCTTCAGCAAATTGTGCACTGAACACTCCAATTCTTTTTGATTTGCGATGTGCATTACCAAAGGTTGGATCGAATTTTCCAGCGAAAATTTTTAGATCATCATTTTGATATTGGATTTTTATTTCCTCAACCAAAAAACCCATTTGATCAAAATTCATTCCGCGATTTGAACTTAAAAAAGTTCGATATCTTTCGGGATTAGATTGATCACGAGTTGTTAAGACATCATTAGGTTGAATACGCCACTGGGTTTTTACAGCCCAATTTTGATTAAAATTTAAATTAAAACTGGGTTCGATATAAATAAAAGCATTATTAGGCGAAACACCTTGTTTTTTTGTCGAAAGAACTCGATCAAATTGAGTTTGATATAAAACTTTTCCATCTAATTTGGGAAATTTTTCCTTAGCATTAGCAATGCAATTAGAATTTATAGTGGAGATTGTAGTTGCTAAAAAAAAAGCTAATAATTTTTTTTTCATATTCTTTAAAATGTTTTTATCTATGAGTTAATTGGCAAAAATACTTCGACTAATGTACCATTATTTTCCTTACTTTCTAGATTAAATTTTCCACCGAGTAATTCAATAAAATTTTTTGTTAAATAAATTCCAATTCCCGTTCCAGCTTGAGCTATTGAATTGCTAGCCCTAAAAAATTTTGAACCGATTTTATCAATTTCACTACTCGGGATTCCAATTCCATGATCTTGAACTCTGATTGCAATATTATTTTCAATAATTTTGGCAGATACTTCAACTTGGGAATTATTCAGTGAATATTTAATTGCATTCGAAATTAAATTGCTGAAAATATGTTCAATTAACATTGGATCACTTTTAATTTCGGGGATATTATTGGCAATATCACTAATGATTTCAATATTTCGACCCTGAACCAAATTTTTTGATTTATCAATATTATCTTCTAATATTTTCTTTAGATTAAGTGAAGATAAATTAACTTTTATTTTAGCTTCACTATTTTCCATTTTTGCTAAATTAAGTGTACTATTAATTAGACCATTCATTCGCCCTACTCCTGACTTAATCCTATCTAGTCCTTTATTAATTGCATCATCATTTATATTAAGATTTTTAATTTTTCGAACTACATTTTCACGAGTACTATCAATGATTTGTAATGGTGTTTTGAACTCATGAGATACCAAAGCAATAAATTCGTTTTGCATTTTTCTCATTTCATGTTCGTGATTAAGTGCTTCTTGCAATTGTTGGGATTTTTCTAACAATGCTTGATTTGTTGCAATTACTTTTTGCATTGAAAAAAATCTAGAAATTGCAACAGCTAGTTGATTTGCAACAATTTCGAGCATTTCAATTTCATCATCAAGCCATGTTCTTTTATCACTTTGATGTAAAAAAATATTACCAATTATTTTTTCATTGAAAACCATGGTAATTGAAATTTGATTTACAATCGAATATTTTGCAAAGAAATCTTCTAAATCAGAAAAATTTTGATCATGTAAAGCGTCATCAACTATTGTGATTGTAGTCTTCTTTGACTTATCTCCGTAGCGTAAATAAAAATTATTCTGAAAAGCAATATAATTTGTTAATTCTTGTGAACTATTATTGTTTAATTTATTATTAATTATTTTTTGCGCAAAGCTGTTAACAAATTCTACTGCAAAATTAATTTTCTCATCCTGAAAATCATGAATAATACATCGATCTATTTTTAAATTATTGCACAGAATTTTTGATACTAAACTTGCAATTTTATCAATCGCTAAATCTGAAATTATTAAAGCAGAAATTTCGCGAAGCAATCTTTCATTTCTCAAGCTTCGCTCTAGGCTTTTAAGCAGAATTACTGAATTATTTTTAGGAGTTTGTCCATTAGAATGTTGCGCTATAAAATCAATTTTTTCGAATATAAAAATGGCATATTTATCATTTGTAAGTGAAGCAAATTGTGGAATAAATGATATTTTAAAACGAATTTTTTGCTGAGGATTACTAAAGTCAAGAAGAGTAATAATTGCGTCACATTCTTTAAATTCTTTTACTGCACGAATTAATTGCGTATATTCAACCTGATCTGCTGATGAATATGTTAAATCAACATCTTCAAACAAAAAATCATAACTTTTATTAATTAAATCAGCTTGCTCAATATGAAAAACTTCCTGAAATAATTTATTGCTGTGAATTATTGATAAAAAATTGGGATTATTATTTTTAGCTCTGCAAGCAATAGTTGCTAGGTTATTTCTATCGGTAGTTTTTTTAATTTCTTCGTTAAAATCAAGAAGAATATCTTCAGTTTTCAATCTCCCCTCTAGGTTTAATTTATCGTTAATTTCTAAATTAAATTTGTAATCTTGATTAGCAGAGAAATTGTTTTTTTTATCCAAATCTAACAAATTAGAATTTTCATTTTGCTCAAATTCATTTACAGGAACTGAATCTAAATGTAATAAATTATCTTTTTGTTCAACGCTTTGGCTCATAAAAAATTAGAATTAAATTTTTCAATTAAATCTATTTCTTTTTTGTTTTTTTACTAGCAAATCTTTTGGACTTGTAATTTTTTGATGACGAACCTTCGCTTTCCTTTTTTTCTCGCTTGATCAATGCTGATGCAATTAGATCAATCGAACGATTTAAACCAATTTCTAAAATATTATCTTCTTTAACCGAAATAAATTTTTTATCATGCAATAAATACGGACCATATGGACCAATATTGGCAATAATTTTTTGTCCAGTTTCAGGATGTAATCCAACTTCGCGAGGAAGAGATAGCAAGCCTTTCGCCGATTCCAAATCAATTAATGCTGGATCAATATTTTTTGGAATTGAAATTCGTTTTGGTTTTTTTACCGCTGGTTTTTTTGAAGTTTTTTTAGTTTTAGCTTTAGTTTTTTCCTTCGATTTATTTTCAGTTTCTTCTATAGTTGTTTTAGGAATTTCAATTTCACTTCCAATCAGTTCGAGGTAAGGACCATATGGTCCAATCTTGACCATAATTTCAAAACCAGTTTTAGGATCATTACCTAAACTTCTTGGTTCAAATTGCGGTTTTAATTCACCATTTTCATTAAGGTTATCTTCATTATTAGCTCCAAAAATTTGCATAGTATGTTTGCATTCTGGATAAGTTGAGCAACCGATAAAAGATCCAAATTTACCAATTCTTAAACCGAGTTTTCCCTTATTGCAAGTAGGGCAAGTATTTTTTAAATTACCCTCATCATCACGTCCAAAAATATGTTCGCCAAATTTTTGATTCAACACTTCTAAAACTTCTGTAAAAGGTTTTTTAAGAATTTCTTCAGTATTATTATGGAAATCTTTCCAGAATTTTTTTAGGAAATTTTTCCATTCCATTTGACCATTTGAAATTATATCAAGCTCATCTTCAAGATTGGCAGTATAGTCAAACTCAACATATTTGCTAAAAAATTCTTTTAAAAATGTCGTAACAATTCTTCCTCTTTCTTCAGGAAAAAATCTTTTCTTTTCTAAAACAACATATCCGCGATCTTGAAGAACCGAAATGATTGAAGCATAAGTCGATGGTCTTCCAATCCCTAACTCCTCAAGCTTCTTAACCAAACTTGCTTCCGAATATCTTGGCAATGGCTCAGTAAAATGCTGTAATGGATTTACATTCAATAAAGCAAGCTTTTCATTTTCTTGCATAATCGGCAATTCTCGCTTCGAATCATCATCATCTTCATCATCATTATTTTTTTGCTCATCGCGATCTTCGCGATAAACTTTATAAAATCCATCAAATTTTATCATCGATCCAATAGCCTTAGCTTTAGCGTAGGATGGAATTGATTGAATATCAACGATTACCAAATCAAAAATTACTTCTGACATTTGCGACGATAACATTCTTTTCCAAATCAAATCATAAAGAGCGAATTGATCGTGATCTAAAGCATTTTTTAATTTATCGGGAGATAAATCGAAATCAACAGGACGAATCGCTTCATGAGCTTCCTGCGCATTTTTTACTTTACTTTTAAAAACATTTGGCGTTGATGAAACATATTGCGAACCATAGAGATCATTGATTTTAGAACGAACTGCAGTTACAGCTTCAGGAGTAGTTGCAACTGAATCAGTTCTCATATAAGTTATTAAACCTTGTGAACTTCCACTAATTTCTATTCCTTCATAAAGTTTTTGAGCAATCATCATGGTCTTACTTGCCGAGAAACCAAGTTTACGAGCAGATTCTTGTTGCATTGAAGAAGTAGTAAATGGCGGATAAGGTCTACGCTTAGTTTGCTTCTTGGTGATATTAGTGACTTGGTATTTCTTTTGATTCAGTAGATCACTAATCTCTTGAGCTTGTTGCTTAGAAGTAATGGAAAATTTTTCTAATTTTTTACCTTCCACTTCATATACACTTGCTTGAAATCCTTGCTTGTCAGAAGTTTCGAGATCTAACTTTATATTCCAATATTCTTCGCTACGAAAATTTTCAATTTCATCTTCGCGATCGCAAATTAATCGTAACGCAACAGACTGAACTCTTCCAGCCGATCTAGATCCGGGAAGTTTTCGCCATAAAACCGGTGACAATGTAAATCCAACAAGGTAATCCAAAGCTCTTCTAGCTTGTTGAGCATTGACTAAATCCATATCGATATCACGAGGTTTTTGAATTGCTTCTAAAACTGAATTTTTAGTGATAGCGTTAAACACAACTCGCTCAATTTTAGTGGATGCTTTAATGGCTTTTTTACTTTTCAAAACTTCAAGAATATGCCAAGCAATTGATTCGCCTTCGCGATCTGGATCGGGAGCGAGAATAATTTTTTGACAATCCTTGGCGCGATCAACGATTTCTTTGACATGTTTATGGGATTTTGCAGAAACTTCATAATGCATGAAGAAATCTTTATCTGGCTCTACAGAACCTTCTTTACTAGGTAGATCGCGAATATGTCCAAATGATGCAACTACGTGATAATCTTTACCTAAATATTTACCGATAGTTTTTGCCTTAGCTGGAGATTCTACAATTAAAAGATTTTTCATTATTAAAATTATTTAGTTTCTTATCTTGAATTTTTTGAAAGGATAAAGCGTCAAATAGATTAAAGTCAACAAATACAAGCATTGCTGTTAAACAACGCGACGAACTATTCTACCTTTGCTAAGATCGTAGGTTGTCATTTCCACTTCAACCTTATCGCCTTTTAAAATACGAATTTTATTTTTACGGATCTTTCCTGATGCATGGGCTACAATGATATGTGAATTTTCTAGTTCAACACGAAAAATCGTATTTGGCAATACTTCAACTACAACGCCATTCATAGTTAATAAATCTTCTTTAGGCATATTATAATTTATAAATTTTAGTTAAATCTTAGTAGAATCTAAGACATATTTTTGAACCACATTAAATTGCTAATCTTTATTTTGCAAGCTTTTTAAGATAATGCCAATTAAAACAACTATGAGTTTAAGGCTTAATGCTCTAAGATAAAACCGCAATATAATATTAAATTTTATTATCAGATTGACTGTATTTTACACCTAGCACATGACAAATTGCCGAAGTTAATTCTGCACGATTAAGAGTATAAAAATGAAAATCATCAATGTTATTGCGGTGTAAAATTCTGCATAATTCAAATGCAACAATTCCTGCCACTAAATGACGAGTTTCTTGACGTTCATCAAGACCATTAAAAATTTCCTCCATCCATAAGGGGATAGTTGCTCCACACATTTTTGAAAAATGTTTTACCTGCTTAACATTAGTAACCGGAAGGATTCCGGGTAATATCGGTACAGTGATATTTTTATTACGACATTTTTCAACAAAGCGCAAAAAAACATCGGCATCAAAAAAAAACTGAGTGATTATTCGATTAGCTCCAGCATCGATTTTGCGCTTAAGATTATCGATATCCTCGTCAAGAGTTTTAGCTTCAGGATGTTTTTGCGGATAACCTGCTACCGAAATATCAAAATCAATTCCATCTTTTTTTAATTGACGAATTCCTGCAACCATTTCACTGGCATATTTATAGCCATCGGGATGAAGTTGATAATTTGGACTGGATGCTGGCATATCTCCTCGCAATGCCACAATATGCCTGACACCAATTTGCCAATAAGATCGCAAAATTTCTTCAATTTCATTTTTCGATGCTGCAATGCAAGTTAAATGTGATGCAACTCGCAGATCAGTTTCGGTGATAATGCGATTAATAGTATGATGAGTTCTCTCGCGAGTTGATCCACCTGCTCCGTAAGTAACCGAAACAAAACTCGGATTTAAATCCTTTAATAGCGAAATCGCTTCCCACATTTTATTTTCCATCTCAAAATTTTTGGGCGGAAAAAATTCGAATGAAATATTAATTTTGCGATTATTTAAAAAAACTTCTTCTAGTTCATTTATAATTTTTTTCATAATTTTAAAAATCTACTTCCTGGTTTTACGGCTAAAATACTACTAAGCTCAGAGGGAATATTATTTTCATCAAAAGTTTTTACGGCAATTTTTAACAATGAAAATACTGGAGTTTGTAATTTTTCTGCTAATTTTTCATCGTTACTGCGATCAACTAAACAAGCTTCGCCAATTATATTTCCTTTAAAACTCTTTACCAATTCAAAAGTTTCTAGCGAAGATTTTCCAGTAGTTATAACATCCTCAACAACCAATATCCGTGAATTCGGCTTAATATCAAATCCTCTTCTTAATTCAAATTTACCATTAACTCTTTCGCAAAAAATTGCTGGTAAATCAAGTTGGCGAGCTAATTCATAGCCAATAATTACTCCACCCATCGCCGGAGAAACAATGATATCGGCAGGATTTTCGCCAAGCTGTTGGATAATTTTTTTGGCTAATAATTTACAAAGTTTTTCAGCACGATTCGGATTCATCAAGACTCTTGCGCATTGCATGTAAGTATCGGAATGTAAGCCTGATGATAAGATAAAATGCCCTTTTAAAATGGCTTGACTATCGATAAATTCTTGCAAAATTTCTTGCATAGAATTTTCTTGCGCAGAAATTTCTTGTTTTTTTGATTTCATATGTTTGAATTTCGCAACCTTGAATTTTCTTAAATTTTCAATCTATTCAAATCAAATTTTGGATATTTTAAAACATTAAAGTTTTAAAATAAAATTTGAGGTAAATAAACATTACATAGAAAATTTTATTTTTCAAAAAATTGAAAATCAATTAATAAAATTATGCAAGATAAAAATGCAATTATATCATCTGCAATATCCACGATTAACACTGAGATCAAGGGCTTACAAGCATTACTAAATATTTTTGATGAGAAATATTGCCAGGCAATTGATTTAATTTTACGCACTCAAGGAAAAGTAATCGTAAGTGGAATTGGCAAGTCAGGACATATTGCTAGAAAAATTTCTGCAACATTATCATCAACCGGAACTCCAGCTTTTTTTGTTCATCCAAGTGAAGCAAGTCACGGCGATTTAGGAATGATTAGCAAACAAGATTTAGTAATAATTTTATCGAACTCTGGTCAAACTCGCGAGATAAAAGACTTAATTCACTATTGCCAAAAACTCAACATTCCTCTAATTGGAATTATGCGCAAACCAAAATCAGAACTTGCCAATGCAAGCTCAATTGCGTTAATTATTCCTGAAATTGAGGAAGCGAATTCTATCAACGCTCCAACCACATCAACAACAATGATGATTGCATTGGGCGATGCAATTGCGGTTAGTCTAATTAAATCTCGTAAATTTTCTGCCGATAATTTTTCATTATTTCATCCCGGTGGCAAATTAGGTTCAGCATTCATTAGAGTTAAGGATTTAATGCGTTGCAATAATGATATTCCAATTGTCAAATTTAGCGATAAAATGCCTGAAGTTTTGCTGGAAATAACTTCAAAACGCTTAGGATGCTGTGCTGTAGTTAATCAAGAAAATCAATTAATTGGCATTATAACCGATGGTGATTTGCGAAGACATTTAACTAATAATTTTTTAGAAAAAACTGCGCAAGATGTTATGACGCAAGATCCGCAAACCAT
>CAILUF010000055.1 GCA_903837365.1 uncultured Alphaproteobacteria bacterium
ATTAATGAAGCAATAATTTCTAAAATTGAAAGTCAGAAAGAAAAAATTGATTTTGTAAAAGATTTTTTTGATGAAACATTCCGCGCAATGCCATCATCTCCAGCAATTTCGGAAATGAAGGATCAGGTCACTAATCTTCAAGAAAATCAAGCGCAATTTATTGGTCAGTTAAAATCATTGACGCAAGATCAGGCGATTGATCCTAATGCTAGAGCGAATTTGTTAGAACAAGTTGCTGAAAATTATCAATCCAATCAAAATAAATTACAGAGTTTTATTGACAAATATAAAGGAACCTCATCAGTTTCTAATGAATTGATTGAGGCAGTTAATATTCACGATATTAAAGTTGATTTAGTTGAGGGAGTTAATAAAGAAATTGATGATAGCGTTAAATCTCTTAGTAAACAAAGTAACTCGATAGAAACTCAGGCTGAATATGATTTAGCTTCGAAGCGATTAAAAGTTATTAACGATAGCATCGAGATTGAATTTGGTGCAGATTTTAAAAAGATACTTATTGGCGGAAGTTTTTCTGATGTAATGCTTCATGGCGGTTTACCAATGCTTCAAGGTGCAGAAGTTGAGCAATCTAAAATTACAGAAAGCGAAAAAACAACTCTTAAAACTCAAGAGCAAATTACCAAAATAGTTTCTAAAGTATCTAAAATGAATATGAAACTCAAAGAGTATGAGCTATCTCAGATTGAAGATCCACGAACTGATAAAGCTGTCATTCTCGAAGCTGAAATTGGTAAATTAAAAAAACAACATGGAGTTGCCAAAACAATGCTTGGTAAAATCAAACATGCTCTAGGCGAAGAAAGTTAACAAATTTACTTATACTTGACAAAGTTAGAATTAATCTTAATTTCTCATTTGTTTTTTAAAAAAAATTATTTTAATATTTTTGATAATAATATTATTTTTATGAAATTATTTAACTTGTGGCAGGCGTAGCTCAGTTGGTTAGAGCACCAGGTTGTGGTTCTGGGGGTCGCGGGTTCGAACCCCGTCGCTTGCCCCACTAGTTTTATAAGTATTAATAATTGTAAAAAAAATTTTAGTAAAAATAACAACTTTCACTAAATATTGTTGAAAATTAACAATAACACATAACTCATAATTCATGGATATTCTAATATTTGCTATTATCGCTATTGTAATTTTTTACAAACTTAACAAGCAACTTGGCAAGATTGACGAGGAAGAGAAGCGCAATATTGAGGATAAAGTTTCTTTAATGCGCAGAATGCAAGATGAATTGCTTAAGAAAAATAATTCAAATAATCAAGCACAGCCTTTGCAACAAAAATTAATTGGTCAAAGCTCAACTTTACAAGGTTTAGAGAATGTCGACGAAGCTACTAAACAAAATCTCGAAACCATTTTTGCGTCATGTAATATTTCTTATGAATTTTTTATCAATGGTGCGAAATCAGCCTTTGAAATGGTTCTAAAATCTTTTTCAAATGGCGATATTTCGACTTTAAAAATGCTTTTATCTGAAAAAATTTTTTCAGCTTTTCAAAAAGCTCTTAATCAAAGAAATATTGATCAACAAAAATTAACAACCAATCTTATTGCTATTGAAAAAGCTGAAATAATATCGGCAATGACTCTAGAAAATAATGCTTCAATCGTTATTAAATTTGTTACAAAACAAATTAATTATATTTGCGATAAAGATGATAAAGTTCTTGAAGGAAAAAAAGATGAGATTAATCAAATTACCGATATTTGGACTTTCAAAAAAGATTTAACTATCGCAAATCCTAACTGGATTGTAAATGCTACTTCGGCTTAGGGGTATTTTTGATTAAGCAAAA